>JAAZJD010000095.1 GCA_012800525.1 Clostridiales bacterium | reverse complement strand
TGAAAAGTCATATGCGTCAACTTCTGCTACTGTTTCTAATGCTGCTATTGCTGTTTCAACACCTTCAATATAGCCTTCAATTGTTTCCCAGTTGCCTTCGGTGTAATCTTCTTCAACTAAACCTAGTACGTCTACGGCATCCCCAAAGGCTTCAAGTTTTCCTTCGATGGCTGCAGCTAATGCTGTTGCTGTATCTTCTTTGTATTTTGCTGTTACAGTTAAATCAGCAGTTATTTTAGAAAAATCTTTATCCCATCCATCAAAAATATATCCTATTCTTGTAGGATCAGTCTTTGGTGCGTCCGCACCTTTTCCATCATCTATTGTTTGTTCAATTCCTATTTTGGTGCCATCATGATCTTTAAATGTCACTGTCCATACTTTGATGAAAACTGGTTTTATTGTTAAATTACCAGTTATCGAATCAAATCCTTGATCCCATTTATCAAACCTGAAACCATCTGGAGCAACTATATCTGCTCCGCTCGGAGCAACTGGATTGCCGCCTTTTTTGACTTTTTGAGTTATTGTTGTTCCATCTGGCATCTCAAATGTTACTGTGTATATAGGCTTTTTCAGTCCGAAAACTAAACCTAGTACTACAGCTAGGATTAACACCAAAGAAATTCCCGCAATTAATAAAAAACGCTTGTTCTTAACAAGCTTTTTAAAATCAATTCCTTTTAATCCACTACTAGATGGAGCTTTAGGTTCTTCCACTGGTGTTTCTTTTGGTTCTTGCACCTCTGTTTCCTCAGAAATATTTTCTATTTCTTCGTTATTCTTGTCTATATTATCATTTTCAGTAAACATGACATACCTCCTCCGAGATTTTTTATATATTTATATAATTTAATATTAACATGAAAAACAAAAAAAAGCAATGCACAAAAAGAAATAAATTAAAAAATTATAAATATATAGCATGAATCTTCTTCAAAAATATCCTATGACTCAATAAAATCCAAAATTTTATTGACAAAACAATTCTAATTTGGCAAATGTGATTCTAATATGATGATTCAACTCAAAAATATAAAAAGATTAATAATTATAAAAAAACAATCAAAAATGAATCATTACGTTCCAATACTATGCTAAGTAATAGTGCATTTGTCTCGATACTACCGCCACAACACAGAACTTTTTAGTTTTTTGAACTAAATGTTTGTCATTCAAATAAATGATTACTAAGTCTATGATTTTCTCAAAAAAAATAACAAGCTGTTTCTAAAAAATAAAAACAGCTTGTCCTCTCAATAGTAATTCTGCTAGTAAATCTATGTTTTCTATTCTTCCGCGAGTCTCTTTTTGTAATCGTCAATTATCTTAGTTGTATGTGTGCTTGGAACTTCCTCGTACCTTGCTAGCTCCATACTGAATTTTCCCCTTCCTTGTGTCATAGAGCGTAAGTCAATTGAGTACTTACCAATCTCGGCTTGTGGAACTTCTGCTTCAACAACAGCTTTGCCTCCTTGAACATCAGTCCCTAATATCCTGCCTCTTCTCTTATTTAGATCGCCCATTATGTCGCCCATGTAACTGTCTGGAACAACTATCTTCATTGTCATAATTGGTTCTAAAAATACTGGGTTAGCTCGAGAACAACCGTCTTGATAAGCTAGTTTAGCTGCACTTATAAACGCAATCTCCTTACTGTCAACAGGATGATGCTTGCCGTCATAAACCGTGGCTTTTAAATCTACCATCGGATAGTCTGCTAAAATTCCTTTAGGTAAAGCTTCTCTTAATCCTTTTTCAACCGCAGGAATGTATTGACGAGGAATTGCTCCTCCCACAACAGCATCTACAAATTCAAAAATTCCATCCGCTGCGCCTGGCTCAAATCTGATCATACATTGACCAAATTGCCCCGCTCCCCCCGTTTGCTTTTTATGCTTGCCTTCAGCTTCTACTGTTTTCCTAATTGTCTCTCTGTAAGATACTCTAGGTGTTTTTAAAACTGCATTAACGCCAAATTTGTTTTTAACTTTCCTCGTTAAAATTTCTAGCTGCATCTCCCCTTGCCCAGAAAGAAGCATCTCGTTCGTCTCTTGATTTTTTTCTAGCTTAAATGTCGCATCTTCGTCCATTAATCTATGATAACCAGCTATAACTTTGTCTTCTGTTCCTTTTTCTTCAGCTTCTACAGCAAAAGATAGAATAGGACTAGGGAAATTAATTGATTCAAATTGTACTTTCTCGCTTTGATCACACAAAGTATGGTTCGTTGAAGTATAATTTAGCTTTGAACACGCTCCGATGTCCCCCGCGCCTACAGCTTGAGTTACTTCTTTTTGAAAACCTCTTAAAAAATGTAAAGCTGATATTTTTTCATTTTCACTAACATTTGAATTGAAAATATTATCTCCACTCGATATTTTTCCTCGTATAACTTTGAAAAGTAACAACTTCCCTATGTATTGATCTACTGTGCTCTTGAAAATTTGGGCTGCAAATTTTCCGTCATCACTAACTAACATTTCACCTTCTGTCTTTGTCTTTAAATCTGTGTACTTTCTTGGCTTTGATTGATTGGCAGAAGGAGCTAGGCTTACAAAATAATCAAACATGTTTGTGAGAACTGGCTTGCCAACAGCTACACCTGCAAATATAGGCATGCATTCTGCCGCTTTCAATCTTGCTTTTATACCACCCTGTTTTTCTTCAAATGTTAACTCCTCACCACTGAAAAATTTTTCTAGTAGCTCTTCAGAAGACTCTGCTGCAAATTCCAATATCTCAGCTTCGCTGTTTTCAATATCGGATTGTAACGAAGTGGGCATTGTAACCTCACTACCCTCTAAATTGTATGCTTTCTTTGTAAATGCATCAGCATAACCAATCATCTCATTGCCTTCCATAATAGGATACTCAATAGCTAAGATCTTGTTGCCATACTTTTCTTTGTATGCTTTTAAAGTTTCTTCATAACTCGAGTTTTCTTTATTTACTCCATTTACCCAAATCATTACAGGTATATTGTTTTCAATACAATATTCTATAGCTCTCTCAGAACCAACTGATACCGCACCGTTTGCTTGCGTAACAAGTAAAGCCATGTCAGCAACGCTTAGTGCCGCTATCATCTCACCCTCAAAATCAAAAAATCCTGGAACATCTAACAAGTTAAACTTGTAATCTTTGTAATGAACAAATGATGCTGTAAGATTTATTGAAAATTTTCTTGCTTTTTCCTCGTCATCAAAGTCGGATATTGTGTTCCCATCATCTACTTTGCCAAGCCTGTTAATTGCACCTAACTTGTATAAAATAGCCTCAAGTAAAGAAGTTTTACCCTCTCCACTGTGTCCGATTAAGGCAATATTTCTAATTTTTTCACTGTTAATAATTGACATTATTCACCCCTTCTTTTCGTTTCTACTCTAACATATTACTATGTTTACATAATTTTAAGCAACTGTAGCAAGTCGTTGATATAAAAATAACCGCTTGCACGGTTATTTTGGTCTGGGTGAAGAGATTTGAACTCCCGGCCTCTTGAACCCCATTCAAGCGCGCTACCAAGCTGCGCCACACCCAGTCGCAACCTTTTAACTTATTCTAAGTTCGATAGAAGCTTAGAAAACCGCGCTGCTTTTCTACTTGCATTGTTAGCTTTAAACATTTTTGACTTATCAATCTCTGAGAGTAACAAAGGTAAAAATTTTGCTGCTTCCTCTTTGTTTTTTTCTGCAATTAAAGCTTCGTATTTTTTAATCATAGTCTTTATTTTAGATTTTTTACTCTTATTTCTAAGACGAGCCTCGTTAGAAGTAATCATCCTCTTTTTATTCGATTTTATATTCGGCATGTGTCCATCTCCTATTATTTTTAGCTTTTGTTATAATATCATATGTTTATAAATATATGCAAATAGATTGCTCAGTTGCACCCTCGCAAAACAATAAATAATTTTATTGCCCCCATCGCCGGCTTTCAAACTCCTCAAGCATTTTTTTGTTTTTAATGTGCTTGTATATGTACAACAAAACAAAAATCAGTATTATTGTAGCTGAGGCTACCATTGTTGCCAGTAGTGCAGCCCTCTGGTTAGTAGATAAACTTCTTGTTATATTGCTAGTGGGGACATATAAAATCTCATTATTGTATTTTACCGCGTAAAATCCATCATTATTTTGGTCAGAAACTACAAGCTTGCGTCCATCTTTAATCTCATGAACTATTCTAGCATCGTAAGACGCCTCCTCATATAACTTTACTCTCTCACCAACCTTTATAGAAAATGCTTTAGCAGTAAAAAAAGATGTGGAAATGTCCTCTACTGATACTATTTCCACATCATATTTTCGTATATATCCTTCGGTTCCGTTGACTTTAGCTTTGTAATAACCATCTAAAACCTCAACTTCACTCAGAATGTCTCCTTTATTTAACCACTCTATCGCCTGAGTGTCATTCGCAGATTGATACATTGGAGTCCCATCATTAATAATCAAATAATCTCCCATAGCTGCAAAAACATCTAATCTGAATATACTTAAGGCGATTAAAATTACTAGGAAAATACCTAGTATACATATTGTTGCAATTGATTTAATGTGGTTTTTAGATTCCATAACTATTCACAACTTCTAGTTTGTCTCAAACTAATTTGTACCTTCTTATGATATAAAAGATTATTAATAAAATCAAGTGCAAATTAAACTTAAATATTAAAAAAAATTGCATAGAACAAGTGTGGCATAAATCAATGTTTTAGGATATCAATTTTATATAATCCAGCGAATTTCTTCTGGGTTGTTGATCAAAAGCTCTCCCCAGCGCCCCTCTTTTTTCACACGGCAGTTTCCATCTATAACATATGTGCCTGCCTCGTATTTAAGTGGTACCAGTATCTCATTTTTAACGTTAATATATCCGCATCTTTCGCCTTTATATACACATGCACAACCCTCCGAAAAAGATAATGCCATATCATATTCAGGTGCAATTACAATCTCGCCAGCCCTGTTAATATAACCGTACATATCTCCCTCCAGGATAACCTTCTATCTCATCTGGGATCACAATATATTCAAGCTTTTTGCCAGCATCAGTCAGGCTTCTTAATGTTATATAACTATCTTCTTTCGACTCAAATAACATCGGTGTATAAACAAAGTACTTATTTGACTTTCGATTTCCCGCTGAACTACAACCGCTACATTGTGACAACCCTACAGTTAAAAAAATTAGCATACTTAAAAAAGCTATAAATGCTTCTTTTATTATCTTCATTTTATGTAATCCTGTTTCTTTTTCTACTTAAAACATTATATCACTCCAATACGATATTTTCTATTAAAGCATATCACCTTAGACTAATTGAAAAAAACACAGTTACTTCTGAATTTAACTCCTTGTATTTCTATAGGGTTTCCATATGTTTGTGCATTTGTTAGATTGCAGTATTATGATATAATAATTTCAATAACTAAAAATACTTAGGGAAAATTTATAGAAAAATAGTATTGTAGCTAAAGTTTTTAAAACTTCCCTGTAGTCTTAGCTAAATCTTCAAAATGTTATGAAAAAAATGTTTTAGGTTAACTTAATCTAGCTAGTTTTTAATAAGATTTTAGGAGGAAATTATGAGTAAAACAGTTTTTATTTCTCACTCATCTAAAGATGAAGATAGAGTCAACGACATTTTAAAAGAACTAGAGGATTCGGGCATTAAATGTTGGATTGCTCCCCGTAATTTGCTAGGAGGCATGCCTTATGCAGAAGAAATAGTTGAAGGCATCAAAAATTGCAAAGTTATGCTTCTTGTTATGTCGCATAATGCCTTAGCATCAGAACATATTCTTAATGAAATTGAAACTGCAGTAAATTGTTCAAAGATAATTCTCCCTTTTAAAATTGATCCTGTTACCTATACTGACAGCTACAAATATTATCTAGGTAGAAAACATTGGATTGATGCTTCGAAAAACCCACAAGATTACTACGCTGAACTTATTGCTTCTCTTGATTATTTATTAAACAAAGAGAAAGATGACCCAAATACAGAAAACGATTCAGAGCTTCTTGCTATTCATGAAAGAAATGTTAATAAAGCAAAATTAATTAATGAAACAATGGATGAACGTCATTCGTTCGCATTAAGTCTTAATTCGGATGAGTTTCCTGATAAATCACATTTTTATAAATCAATTAAGCGCATAGATGTTATCGATACTCCAAACTTAAAATATTCTAATTACCGTTGGATAGAAATTCAAAACCAAGGTAGCACGCCTACTAATCATATTTTACATCTAGAGAGTGGGGACAGTAAGGTTCGTTTTTCAAACATGAATTTTCGTGCTTGGCAAATTTTTGACGACAAAAAAGAGCCACTTTATGTTGATTCGCAAACAACAACCCAGCCAGCCTTTAAACAGTTTGTAAAAATATATTTTAAAAATGAATTACTCCCAGGCGAAAGCACTAAACTTTTCTATAGACTTGATTGGCCAGGAGAGCCCGGTGCATATTGTGAAAATTTAAACACCAGTATTGCCTTCGTGCGATATCCAAAAGGAGTGGGAAAATTGACTTTTGGAATTTTAGATACAGTCCCCTTGTATGGATTTGAGATTGAAGAAACAACGGAAAATTTTAAAACAAAAGACGCTAATGCATTTCGAAAAGATATCACAATTGAAGATGAACAAGATTTGAAACCTTTGCATGGGAAAATTAAAGCTGCGGGAACAGTTTACGAAGTTCCTGAAGTACAAGGCAGTGCAGCATATAGAATATTTTACAAACAACGTAAAAAAACACTTGCAGAAGATGAGGTATTTTAAAAATGAATGATTATAAAGATACACCCAGTTTTTTCAACAACGAGGAAGTTCTTAAAAAATATTTAGGTGACACAAGTTACTATACAGCTTTACGCGCTGCCATCATTAAACTTGTCAATTTAATAAAGCCTAAAAAAGTAGTTGAACTCGGCTCTGCGACAGGGTCAACAACCATTATGTTAGCAAAAAAGTTTAAAACTATTAAATTCATTGGTACAGACATTCGAGAAGATGTTGTTGATATTGCTAAAAAAACAGCAAAAAGTCAAAACTTAGAAAATCTATCTTTTGCTGTTTCAGATATGTGTGATTTTGTAAAAAATGCTATTGATGCTGATTTTGTATTTATGCTATATTCTTTTCATCATATTCTTGATCCATTAGATTTAAAAAAACAATTTATAGTTGATGCTTTTAACAATATGAAAAAAGGTTCTTTTTTATGTGTAGCAGAAACCTTTATCCCAAAAGAAATAGATAACTCAAAATTAGATATAGATAGAATCCTTGATTTATGGTCAACTCGAAGTAAAGAAGGTTATGCTTCAACCTATTGGGGCTCTTTAGAAGGACTTTCTGCCGATAAATTGAGATTAGCAAAAGAAACTGCTGAGTACTGCAGTAAAAATGAATCATTAGCAGGTTCCCTAGTTGCCAAAAGACAAGATGAATATCTTGTAAAGCGTTCTTGGGTTTCTGAGCAAGGAAAAAAAGCTGGGTTTAGCGTAGTTATTAATGAGCCAGTTAATGCCCTTGGAGACGGCGTTGTTTTGTTAAAAAAAGAATGATGAGAAAACTTGAAAAAGGTGTAATAATTTCTAAAGATACTTTCTATGAAGGGCAAAGAATATTGCTTGATTTCATGCAAAACTTTGATGAGCATGACTATATTCTTGTGGGGAATACAAACTCTGGATTTATTGCAGTAGCATCGGAGACTCACTTTTCACCTAACTATCTGCCACGTAGATTTCGTTTTAACATTGGAGCATTGCACCAATATATCTTAACAAGCGAAAAAGAGGTCAAATATGCTGATGAACTAAAAAGTGGAGATACCGTTTTAATCGGCAAAAAAGACAAATATTGTGAGTTACCTATAGCTCGAGTCAAAAAAGAAATACGACCTTTTGTAAAAATAACTTGTGAGTGCAATGGATTAAATATAAGTGCTATTTTGCAAACGGATGCTACAACTGCCCTCCTTACTGAAAATGGATTAAAGTTGCTAGACGACATTGCTGTTGGAGATGAAATACTTGTTTTTCCATGGGGAAAAGCAACTCACCTTGGAACTGTAAAAAATGAGTTTTGTGAGGAATTCTAAAGTCTGTTTTCTCTTCTTTTATTCAACCCAATATCAGCTCTTTTCAACACATCTACTTTTTACATAATATTACAGTTATATCATCACTTTCATACAAATCTTGTATATTAAAGTCAGCACCGAAACTGATGTGTTTTTGTGTTTAAACTATCTATGTCTTTTTCTTTTTTTCCATACGTTCATGCAAATCTTGTATATTAGAGTCAGTGCTGAAACTGACGTGTTTTTGTATTTAATCCATTCTATGTAATTTCTACTTGCGTAATTCCATACTTTCATACAAATCTTGTATGTTAGAGTCAGTATCGAAACTGATGTGTTTTTGTATTTAAGCTATCTATATTCTACTTGCGTAATTTCATTAATATATTCCCTTAGAGAAGACGCGCATTAAATATCACATGTATACATTTTTATTTTGCCACAATCGCCTAGTGCACCGTGCCTTATTTCATCTTTTATTCAATAATATCCTAGCGAATGTCTCCCCGGATGTCTCCCCGGATGTCTCCCCGGATGTCCTTATTTCATCAAAAACAATTAACCAAACTGTTAGCAACAAAATTAGATAAAAATCGACAAACATAGTTTGACATAATCACCATTTTTTATGTCTCTTTTTTTGGACATTGAAAACCTCAAAAAAATGCATTTTTTTATGAGGGGATTTTCTTTGTATTTTTATGCATAATTTTTAGATTTTGTTACAAAATTTCTAGATTTTTTATGCTTTAAAAAAAGTTAAGTTTTGTATGCATTTTTTACGTTCCTAGCAACATTTTTGAAGTTATCCCCAGAGTTATCCCCAAAAATACCGACTTATCCACAGCATGTGGATAGTTTTTTTGCATATTTTCCCCAAAAAGACCGCCTATTTTTGCATAAAGAACATTTGTCCTTTTCCCCCTTATATAAAAACTTAGCTTGTATATATCTTAATTTTTTTAAAAAATCGAAAAATAAATTTTGTTTAATTTTGTTTAATTTTCAAAAAACTGATTAATCTTATGAGAGGATTTTCTTATTTTTTAAATAACAAAACCTTGCTTTTTCAAGCAAGGCTTGTAAAAACCTTTTGTGTTAAAATGCTATTTATTTTCTAATTCTGCTTTTTCTTTTAGCTTTTTCTCAAGCAACTTTTGTAATACTTTCTTTTGACGGTTAATATTTGCTATCTTAGAGCGAAGCTCCTTTATTTCATCATTAACACTTTCTAATTCTATATCAAAGCAATTAGGATCTTTGTTATATGCAGTAATCCACTTTTCAAGTGTCTTTAGCGGAATTTTTTCTGCCCTTGCTGTGCCTACTGTTGATAATCCTTCTTTTTTGATTGATTCAACTATTTCTTTTTTGTATGCAGTAGCATATCTTCTCATTTTTCTATCCCCCTCTTTTGTTAGATTTTATCTACATAACATATTATATTACAAACAAAATGAAAATAAAAGAGCAAAAATTTAGGATTTTTGAAAAACCACACCTATGTTCAATCTTTTTGCATACAAAAAAACCTTAAAACATCTCAGAAACTTTTACACAAGACTATATTATTGTTGATTTTTAAGGCCATTTAGGTATATTATCTAACTTGAATTTTATATATCTAAAGGAAAAAAGATGAAAAGACTTGATTTGAGAAACATAGCAATTATTGCACACGTAGACCATGGCAAAACTACTTTAGTTGACGCTATGCTAAAACAAGGCGGGGTTTTTAGACAAAACCAAGCTGTAGATACCTGTGTGATGGACAACAATCCTTTAGAGAGGGAAAGAGGCATTACCATTTTAGCTAAAAACGCATCTTGTATGTACAAAGGAATAAAAATAAATATTGTTGACACTCCTGGTCACGTAGATTTTTCTGGTGAAGTTGAACGTGTTTTAAAGATGATAAACGGAGTTGTCCTTTTAGTTGATGCTTATGAAGGACCAATGCCACAAACTCGATTTGTTTTGCAAAAAGCAATTGAAATGAATCATAAAATTATCATTTGTATCAACAAAATTGATAGACCAGATGAAAGAGCTGATGAAGTTTTAGAAGAAATTTATGAGCTATTATTTGAGTTAAATGCAAACTCTAGCCAGCTAGATAGCCCTATTTTGTATGCATCAGGAAGAGAAGGTATTGCTTCAAAAGACAGAAACAACTTAGGAGATAGCATCATTCCTTTATTTGAAACAATAGTATCTCACATTGATCCTCCTGAAGGCGACGAAAAAGCACCTTTGCAAGTTTTGGTTTCAGCCGTTGATTATAACGATTATGTTGGAAGAATGGCTATTGGACGAATTGAAAGAGGAAAAATGTTTGCTAATAAAGAAGTTGCAATTTGTGACTACCATAATGATAAATCATATAAGGCAAAAATTACTAATATTTATCAATTTTCTGGAATAGCTCAAACCCCAGTTGAAAGTGCAACCGTTGGCGATATAGTGAGCTTTAGTGGAATTGAAAATATAACAATAGGAAATACTGTTTGCGCAACAGAAAAAATAGAGCCTATTTCTTTTGTTAAAATATCAGAACCTACTATCCAGATGACATTTTCTGTAAACAACAGTCCTTTTGGCGGAAAGGAAGGAGATTTTGTCACTTCAAGACATTTAAGAAGCAGGCTTTATAAAGAAACCCTAAAAGATGTTTCTTTAAAAGTTGAAGATGGCTCTTTGACAGACACCTTTTTAGTTTCAGGAAGAGGAGAAATTCATCTATCAATTTTAATTGAAAATATGAGAAGAGAAGGATATGAGTTTCAAGTCTCAAAGCCAAAGGTAATATACAAAACAATAAATGGCATATTAAGTGAGCCTATGGAAAAAGTTTTTCTAGATGTCCCTGAATCTTCTATAGGAATAGTTATTGAAAGATTTAGTAAAAGAGGTGGCGAATTAATAACCATGTCTACTATTGGAAATAGAGCTAAACTTGAATATATTATTCCCGAACGCGGATTAATTGGTTACCGAAGTACCTTTTTAACAGACACTAGAGGAGAAGGGATTATGCATGCAACCTTCCATGGATACTCTCCAAAAAAAGGAGATGTCATAACTAGAAACAATGGAGTTTTAATTGCTTATGAAACTGGTCTGGCAACAACTTATGGTCTTTTTAGCTCACAAGATCGAGGTGCCCTTTTTATCAAACCTGGCACTATGGTTTATGCTGGAATGATTGTTGGTTCCACTCCAAAAAAAGAAGATATTGTTGTAAATGTTTGCAAGAAAAAACAATTAACAAATATGCGTGCAGCTGGAAGTGAAGAAGCTCTACGTTTAGAAACTCCAAAGATTATGTCGCTAGAAGAAAGCATAGAATTTTTAGACTATGATGAAATGCTAGAAGTTACTCCAGCTTCACTTAGAATAAGAAAAACCGAACTCAATCACACGATGCGAATGAGAACGGCTTTTAATAACAAAAATTAAAAGTTTATTTTAACTTATTTTTTCCCTTGATGTTTTTCCAAAACTTTTTTTATAGCTTCTACATCTTTTTCTTCTCGGAAAAAAGGCTCTGCGTCACTTGGAAAGACTACCTCAAAAACAAACTTCTCGTCTTTCCTTTTTCCTTTAATTTCATCAATAGCTTTTAAAATAATATATACTTTCTTTTCTAGGGAAACAATATCAACTTGTTCAAAAACAACTTCTTTACCATTTTCCAAAACGACAGTTATTTGTTCTTTGTTTTCTAAATCTAATATAACTTGCATTTCCTCCTTGTTTTTATTGTCTTTATTAAACATGACATTTTCTCCTTTTTATACTTTTTTTTAAATTTTCTATAGAATTTTTTATATATAACCTGTTTTTTAATTTATTTTATTCGTTATTTGCTTCATCTACCAGTTGATAATATTTTTCAAAAACTTGTTCAGCGATTTCAATATTTCTTTCTATGCTAAGCTCAGGATTATCTTCATCATCTATATCTAAACGAAAAACAAGAGCCTCATCACTACCTACCCCTTCAAGTTCATCAATAGGCTTTAAAATAACATATACACCTTCATCTAAAGGAATAACGGCAACTTGTTCAAAAGAAATCTCTTGATTGTATTCATCTTTGAAAACTATCGGCTCACTACTATCTGGATCTAACAAAATATCAATCAGACTTTTTTCTTCATCAGACACTTTATTTCTCTCCTTTCTTTATTTTACAAAAAGCACCACATTAACAATAAAAGCTGCAAGACTTACAGCTATAATCGCAATAAATAAATATAGAGCTTTTTTATCTTTTTTCTTTATTACATTAATCATTTTAGGAGTAGTCAAAATTAAAACAATTATTCCCCACCAAATATAAAAAATTTGAGCACCTTTATTATCTACAAAATATTTGTAAAAAATCCAATAAAAAACTGAAACAAAGATGTAAGCGCCTGCTGCTGCCACAGAGGCCATATCCTTTTTTCTTGCTGTTTGACCTTGCGGATTTTTAATTGTTGTAGTTTTATGATTTTCTAAAGGAGGATTTTCTTCAGTTTTTATGCTCGCATCGTCAATAGGCTCACATGGGCTTCCACACTTAGCACAAAATTTTGCTTCTTCTGGCAATTGACACCCGCAGCGCATACAAAATTTCATTTACTCACCATTTTAAATGCGATATTTTTATGTAGCATCTTTTTTATTCAATAACCTCTACTTCAACTTCTACAGACTCTACCTCTTCTAGCTTTGGTTTTGCTTTTTTAGGTGCAGCTTTTTTTGGCTTTGCGGTAGAATCTTTTGGCTCTTCTACCTTTTTTTCTTCTTCAGGTTCTTCTTTGCCCGTCTCTGATGGCTCTTCTTGATCTAGTCCTTTTATTTCTACAGCATGTAATTCTTCTTCTTTTGTTTCAGGAGCAGGAGCGGTAACTATTTGAGTTTCTTTCTTTTTGAAAATTTTGTCCCTATTATCTATTATCAGAAAAGCTATAACAACAATTAAACAAACAACAGCTGCTGTCATAAAAATGTACCCTAGCCAATCAAATGCCCTTGAAGCCGTTGCAGACTGCCTAAATCCATCAACATATTTTTCCCATGCAGCCTGAAACTTATCCCATGCAGCTTCTCCTGCGTCCCATGCAGGCCTTTCTGGTTGTTTTGCTGAAACATTATACAAAGGTCCAATTAAACCAAACATCATAAAGAAAAAGCCCACATAAGTTGCTATTTTCGCAATCATTTCAAGTAAAGGGGTGTGCTTATTTGCAATATATTCTACTTTAGACATTGGCAAAATGACTTTCATAAACACATAATACACGGTTGAAAATATTGTATATAAAAAGAACATTTCTGTTATATATGGGTGAACAGGCAAAGTAAAAGTAACCGCTGTTAAAATTAATATTGGCACAGTTATGATGTCGAGAACTTTTTCAACTTTTGTTTTTTCCTTTTTCATAGAAAGAAAATCAAAGACCACGTATGCTATTAAAGCAAAAACCACTAAAATAAACATGCCTGGCCATGCTGGTATTAACATTGAGAAAAAGATGATTACACTAAACAGTATTAATTTTATAAGCCATTCATAACTTTTTTTATTAACTTGTTCCATAAAAATCCCTCCATTTATATTTTCATTTATACTTTCATTTTACTTTGTTTTCTAGTAAAAAGATAGCTCTATAAGAAGCTTTTTCATTTTCCAAATGTTAAATCTAATGTTAAGCGCAACTGCGGTTCGTTTTTAAAAAATTTTTCCAAAGTTAATTCTCAGAGTAAGTGCAACTTTTGAGTCAGCCCTCAAAAAGCTTGTCAAAACAAATGCAACTTTCAAGGACTTTCATTTTCTGTCTTAAAACTATGCATTAACCTCTTTTCTATGCAAACATTTGTGATAAAAAGAAAGCGTTTGTGATAAGATATAAGCATGAAAAAATATTTAAATGATAGTATAAAATTTTTAGACAAACTCATCTCTTTTAAATCTATAAAAGATGAACCTGTTTCAGGGGGTCCTTTTGGATTAGAAAACAAAAGAGCTTTAGAATATTCTCTTTCAGTTTTAGAAAAACTTGGCGGAAAAACAAAAAACCTAGATGGCTATGTTGGATTTGCGGATTTTTTCCCAGAGAAAGAAATAAAAGATGAAAATAGAGATGTTTTTGGAATATTACTACATTTAGATGTTGTACCAGTTGATGACAATTGGGATAGTGATCCGTTTGTATTAACACAAAAGGATGGAAAACTTTTTGGAAGAGGAACGGTTGACGATAAAGGCCCTTTTGCGGCTATTTTATTTGCCTTTAAAAAGCTTTTAGACGAAGGCTTAAAACTTCAAAGACAAGTTCGCTTTATTTTAGGGTGCGATGAAGAAAGTGGCTGGGGGTGTATGAATCACTATAAAAAACACGAAGCTTTTCCAAGTTTTGGAATTGCTCCAGATGCAGCTTTCCCTGTCATAAATTATGAAAAAGGAATATTAAGGTTTTTATTAGCAATTCCAAAGCCTAGCGGAATAATTGAAATCCAAGGCGGAGATAGATCAAATATAGTTGCACCATGGTGTAATGTTATAGTTAAAAAACCACTTAAAGGTTTTGATAATTACACAAAAGAAAAAAACGGATATTTATATAAAATAAAGGGAAAAGGAGCACATGCTAGTACACCTAAACTTGGCGTAAACGCAATTGAAAAGCTTCTTACAATGCTAGAAGATGAATACTCTGATTTAAAGCCTATTGCAAAGCTTGCTGGACCTGAAGGGCTAGAGAGCATAACAAATGAAAAATATGAAAATTCCGACTATTTTCATATAAAATTAACGAGTAATATTGGAAAAGTTTCAAGCGATGATGAGTTTATATATTTTACCTTTGATATTCGTTATCCAAAAGAAATAAGTCCTGGCGAAATATTATCACTTGCCAAAAAAGAGGGGGAAGTTTTCCAAGACACTGTTGTTGTAAAAACACCTCTATTTGTAGATGAAGAAACCCCTTTAGTTAAAACTCTTATTGCCGCATACGAAAAGGCTACTGGAAAGAAAGGCAAAGCAATTTCAATAGGAGGAGGAACATACGCTAGAGCGCTTCCTCTTGCTGTTTCTTGCGGACCAAACTTTGAAGGGGAAGAAGAGCTTGCACATATGGCAAATGAATACATCTCCATTAAAAATCTTGAAATGTGCATAAAAATATATTATTTGGCTTTGAAAGAGATTTTATTCAAAAAATAATAATTTTGCCCCAGAAAGCACTTTAGCTCGATATCGAAATAAAGGCAAGGCCTTTTGAAAACAACCAAAAATTGAGTCAAAATGCCCCATTTTTGATTAAAAACAGTGTTCCACGTGGAACATCCGAGTTTCACATGAAACATTTAGGGTTTTTCGTTAGGCCGGTGTTTTGAGAAAAAGAGGCCGTCCCTGTCGCGTTTTTCCTCTTAAATTTAGCTCTTTTTTCTTGCAAAAAATAATTTTTGCCTCTTCATCGTGAAAAAACAAGCCGTTTCTAGATATGCTCTTTTTTTGCGGTTTTTTGATTAAAAGCGTCGTCTGTTTCACGTGAAACTTTGGTTGTTTTGCAGCGCTTTTAATTTCAATTTGCTCTATTCTTTTCGTGTGAGTTTACTCTTTTTTTTTGCCAATTGTTATAAGTTCTTTTTTTTTGTCATACGCAGGTAGTTTGTGCGTTCTGGTTTTTCTGTTAAAAAGTATTGGTTAAGAGAGGATCTAAAAGGCTCTTTTTTAATATTACATGTTTTTGATTTATGTTTCACGTGAAACTTTCAATTATTATTGTTTTGATTTTGTTTTATTTTATATTTTTATACTGCTGTTTCACGTGGAACTTACGGTTTTTAAAATTCTTTTTAGTTAAAATTAAACCGAGATGGGGCTTTTTTTGTTTTTTACCTTTTGTTTTATTTTTTTTGCAGATTTTTAAATGATTTTTTTAAATAAAATGTTTATTTTTAAAATATTTGCTTGATTTTTTGTTTAATTTTGATTTTTTTATTTGTTCCATGTGAAACCGTGTTGTAATTTAATTTGATATAACTGTATTTTATTTTAATATAACTGTGTTGTTTTTAAAGTCATTTGTTTTTATAATAGATTAAATCTTTTTTAGATATTTTGATAAAAATTATATGCGCTTTTATTTCTTTTGTTTTTATATGCATTCTAGATGATATTTCACAATATATTCAAATTAAAATTATTTATAATTTGGGGATAAACTCTAGTTTTTTGGGGATAAATACGGTTTTTTAGGGAAGTTATCCCCATTATTTGATGTTTTTTCACAAACTTTAATATATTATGTTTTAAAAGGGAATATCTATTCTCTTTTAGTGTAAAGAAAAAACCAACCGAAGTTGGTTTATATTTTATTTTTGCTTATTTATTCATTACCTTTAATGGCATTAATACATAAACGTAATCATCTCCAGATATTGGTTTTATTGAAATTGGAGACATTGGACCGTTAAATTCAATTTTAAAGAAATCTTCATTTATTCTATCAATACTTTCTTTTAAATACCTGCTATTAAATCCAATTAAGATTTCCTTTCCTTCAATTTTAACAGGAACATAGTCATCTATTGAAGATTCTGCTGTTTTACTTGTAATTTTAAACATATCATCTTTTGCTTCAATTGATATATAGTTTTGTAAAGCTTTCTGAGAAACAGTAAATACTCTATTTAAAACTGTTATCATTTCTTTTTTATCTATAACAGCAACCGTTTGAGATCCGCCCATTGTAAATTTGGCATAATCTAAATATTTTTCATCTATTAAATTAATTAAAATATTTGTATTATCTCTATTAATTACAATATAGTTTTTATAAATTGATATTTTTAGTGGATCATTTGATGCTTTTTCAAAAATCTTTGATATATCATCTATAATTCTTCCAGGAATTAAAAAAGACCCTTTATCTATATCTGTAATTATTGGTTTCTTTGCAATAGCAACTCTTGCTCCATCTATTGCTACAAAGGTTAGAATTTTATCTTTAATTTCAAAAAATAGGCCTTTTAATGCTTTTCTATTATCTTCTGTAGAAACGCAAAAAGCAGTTTTTTCTACACCATCTTTAAAATCTCCTTCTTTTATTATAAATTCATCACCTTTTGTTTCAAAATTAATATATGGAATAGATTCTGCTAAACCCATGCTTACAGCATAACTACCTGTACTATGTCCATAATAAATAAACAACTCATTTCCTATTTTTTCAATTTCAACACTTTCATTATCCTTTAGTTGACTTAATAAATTTTTAATTTCTGTTGGTTTTATAAAAACATTTCCATCTACTAAAATATTTGCTTGTATTTTCTTTTCTATGTACATTTCACCACTTGCAGCAGTTACTATTACATATTTGCCTTCTGTGCTTATTTTAACACCATCATAGCCTGCTATCTTTGTTTTTTCAGATAATGCTTTTGATGCTATTTCTAAGGCTTTATTTAAATCTTTTGGATCACATTTAAATTTCATTTTTTTTCTCCTATTTATCCTAAAATATCTAATATAATATTTAATAAAACAACTATATTTTAAATTATATCATTTTTAAGCCTCTTTATAAAGATTATTTTAAAATAAAACATTCAAAATATGAATTTTTTGCTTATTTTTATATATAGTTTTTGTTAATTATTTAATAATAATTATAATAAGTAATGTTGATTAGGGGATAAGTCTAAAAAATATTAAAAATATGGCGTTAGATATATGGTTATATTAAATAAAGTGGTATTTAAATGTGTGGATAAAAATGTGGATAAAAAGGGATAAGTTTAAATTTATCAACATGCATTGTTGATAATTAATTTTATAAATTTAAATATATTTTTAAATCTTCTATTTTTTTAGAAAAATCTTTATTATTTTTAATTTTTTCAGAAGTTTTATCATATGAATAAGTAATAGTTGAATGATCTCTTCCTCCTAGTAATTGACCAATTGCAACATATGGTAAATTTAAATATTCTCTCATAAGATAAATAGCAATATCTCTTGCTTCTACAAATTCTTTATTTCTTCTTGGCCCAATTATTTTATCTATAGTAACTCCAGTAGTATGAGCAACTGCTTCTAAAATATCATTGCTGTCTACACCTTCTTTTTTTCTAAGTTCTTTATTTATTAAATCTTTAACCATAGATAGAGATGGGGTAATAGAGCCAGTCATTCTAGTATATAATTTAATTGGTTTTAAACTACCTTCAAGATCTCTTATATTAGTATCAATATTTTCAGCTATAAAATAAACAATTTCATCATTTAAATTTAAATCTAACTTTTCCATCTTTTTTCTGACTATAGAAATTCTTGTTTCTAAAGAAGGTTTTCTAATTTCAATTAAAAGACCACTTTGAAGTCTTGAAATTAATCTATCTTCAAGTGTTGGAATTTCTGATGGTGGTCTATCTGATGCAACAACTAATTGACTTCCACCAAGAATTAAATGGTTGAAAATATTAAATAATACTTCTTGTGAACCAGGTTTATTTTCTAAAAATTGAATATCATCTAAAAGTAATACATCAGTATTTATATATTTTTCTCTAAATGAGTTAATATTAAATGTATTATCTGAATCATTTCTATTTTGATTTATAGAAGCTCTCATATAATCATTTGATAAAGTTTCTGCAGGAACATACAAAACTCTTAGGCGAGGTAAATTAGTTTTTACATAGTTTCCAATAGCATGTAATAGGTGAGTTTTTCCAAGTCCTACGCCGCTATATATAAAAAGAGGATTAAAAGACATAAAAGCTTGTTCTTTTCCTGGCTTCATTGCGACATTTTTTGCAGCATGAAAAGCAACATCATTACTTTTCCCAACTACAAAATTTTCAAAGGTATATTCTGCAAATAGATTTGAATTAAATTCTTCTACTTCATTATTTACAAAAGATGAAACATTTTCGCCAGAAACATAAGCTGCTTTTTCCACATCAGCTATAACTTCGATTTTAGTGATTATACTAAAAGGAAATCTTTCATTTAAAATTTCGTTTATTTTATCTATTAATTTTTCTCTTATATGATTTTTTGCAGAAATAGTTTTTGCAACAACAATAACAGTTCCATCTTTTTCACACAAAGGAACTAGGTTTTCTATCCATGTAGAATAATCTAACGAATTTAATTTAACGGATAGACCGTTTAACATTTCTTTCCAAAATCTTTTTAAATCTATCATAGGTAATTGTTAGTATATCACAATGCTTAATATTTTAAAAGGAAGAAATTAATAAATTCAAAGAGAAAAAAATGAAGTGTTAATTCCAGAAGTAACTGCACGCTCATTAGCAAAACGGGCATTTACTTTTAAAAGTTTAGTTTTTGGTTTTTATGCTAATATTTCATCATCTAAAATATTTAAATTTAAAAGCAGATAAAAATTTTAGTAAAAAAATCAAGTATTTTTAAAAAATTCATTTTATGATAAAGTAAAATAAACCAATAAAAAACAAAAGAGTGTAAAAATGAGTAAACTTTCTTTAATGATAAAGCCAGCAGGGGGGATGTGTAATTTAGCATGTAAATATTGCTTTTATTGTGATGTTATAGAAAGTAGAAATATGCAAAATGTTTCAAAAACAATTATGAATGCTGACACACAAAAAAGACTTATTTTACAAGCTTTAGAATATGCAAATGGAGATGAAATATATTTTGCTTTTCAAGGTGGAGAACCACTACTTGCAACGATTAACTATTATCAAAATTTTGTAAAAATTGTAAAAGAAAATAACACAAAACACTCAAAAATATTTTACAATATTCAAACAAACGGGATTCTAATAAACAAAGATTGGGCGACCTTTTTTAAAGATAATGAATTTCTAGTCGGTCTTAGTTTAGATGGAAATAGAAAGACTAATATATATAGAAAAACAAAAGACAATAAAGATACTTTTGATATAATTTATGAAAAGATAGAGCTATTAAAAAAACATTGTGTTGAGTTTAACATTCTTATTGTTTTAACAGATTTGGTTGCCCAAAATATTAGAGAAATTTATCAGTTTTTTAAAGATAATCAACTTTCATATTTACAATTTATACCCTGCCTAAATCCATTTAATCATAATACTGAAAAACAATTTTTAACCCCCAAAGGAATGAATAAATTTTTAGAAGAAGCTTTTACTTTGTATGCAAAAGATTTTCTAAATGATAGTTATGTAAGTATTAGGCAATTTGATAATTGGATAAGGATGTATTTATCTGAGCCTCCAGAGCAGTGTGGATTGATGGGCTATTGTTATAGGCAGGCAGTTTCAGAATATAACGGTGATATATATCCATGCGACTTTTATTGTATAGATAAGTTTAAGTTAGGAAATATTAATAGCACATCTTTAAAAGGCTTGTTGTATTCAAGTGTAGCAACTAATTTTATAGAAACCTCTTTTAAAGTAGATCCAAACTGTAAAATTTGTTCATACTATAACATTTGTAGACAAGGTGGCTGCAAAAGACTACGTGAATCAGATGATTTTTGTAATGTTTATAAAGAATTTTTTGAAAAAGCTGAGCCTTTATTTAATGCAATAAAGCTAAAAATACTTAGCGATATTGATAAAAACAACATAAAATAAAGACAATATATTGATAAGTGCAATACAAAATAAAGACAATATGTTGACAAATGCAACACAAAAACAAAGATGTTGTATTGATTTTATGAAAAAAATATTGATATAATTTTTTATAATACAACCGTTATTAAAAAGATAAGCAAAAAAGAAAACTTTTCGTTAGAAAAAAAGGAGAACAGCATGTCAACAAACTTAAATATTAGAATAGACAAAAAAATAAAAGACCAAGCGGAGATCATTTTTGCTGAACTTGGGTTAAATATGACAACTGCAATAAATATGTTTTTAAGAACTGTGGTTAGAGAAAAGAAAATTCCTTTTGAATTAAAATTAGAAAAGCCAAATGAAATTACAGCAGCGGCTATAAAAGAAGGAAGAAAAATTGCTTATGATGATTCTATAAAAGGACATTCAAATATTGATGATTTAATGAAAGCGCTAGAAGAATGAAATACAAAATAAAATTTACAATTTAAGCTTGCTAGAAATCATAAATCCGTTAAAAATCTATAAAAGGCTATGAATTGTTTTTTTACTTCAATCTTGTCCAAGTGGCAAGTCAATGGTAATATTAAGGAAACAGTACTCATAAATAAAATTTTAAAATTTTAAACATTATTTTTTGGAGAGAGGATTTAGTATGTTTGAAAAAGCTTTAAGTGTAATCACAATAATTGCAGTTTCTGTCATTTTTATATTATATTTTGCTATAAAAAAGAAAGAGGAAAAAGACAAGTATTATTTTATCGCTGGATCTTTAATGTTGGTTTTTGGAATAATTTTATATGCGATAGGACTTTTTTATGAGGGTTCTTTAAACACTCCATCTAAAATAACTTTATTTGCAAGTGCATTAATGCATGCTCTTCAATCTTTTGCAGGATATTTTGAAGGGGAAAAGGTTTTAAAATTAATGCAAGCGAGCCCTTTATATGA
>JAAZJD010000094.1 GCA_012800525.1 Clostridiales bacterium | reverse complement strand
CAAAACAAAAACCCAAGAATTTAGCTCTTGGGTTTTTTCATTTAGTGCTTATATTTTTAATGCTGAACTTATCTTTTCCCCCATTAAAAACTTCTTCTAAATTATTATAATGGACGAATGATTATTACATTTTCATCATATGTTACATCACTTAATAATTCAGATTTAGCAACACCATCTTCATCAACAAACACTTTATATTTTTTAGTGCCTGCAGATTCCTCTTTTGTAGCTATTAAATATTCATCATTAACAGCTTCCACCGAAAAAATCCCTGTTAATGCAAGTTCTTGACCAGTTCTTGCACTTTCATCTGTTGTGGTAACATATACAGTAATTCCACCCGATTTTAAACAGTAGACATTTTCATTAATAATTAAAAACCTATCATTCATATCTTCTTTTAAACATATTTTAATTGGGTGATCTTCTGCATCATAAACATAATCTAAAGTCAATTTGCCTTCCTTTAATTCATATTTTACTAGCACATAATCAAAACTAATAAGAGCATAAACGACTCCATGTTTAAATAAAAAAGCATCATTCGGATAATAGGAGCCACTGACTGTAAAGGATTTATCTGTGCTTGGCAAAGTCCATTTCAAATTAACATCATCAAAAACCCAAATAGCAGAATAATAAGGCTCGCTTATCTCAATTTCAAATTTATAAAAAAGGCCATCATTTCCCAAAGAATAATTATGGGTGTAAGTTGCTCCTTGACCTTTGTAATATACAACTTTTTTCATTACATCAATCTCATCTAATGTATCATTCTCAACAAACAAAGTTCCTGCATTATTCACATAAACTTTGGTAGGTTTTATATTTTTGTTTGGAACTAAATCAGTAAATACTATTTGATTTTCTTCGATTGTTAATTTGTAAAAAGTATACTTAAAAGGGTCGCTATCTTTATTTGGGATAACCTTAACAATACTGCCATTTATTTCATCAATACAAGGTAACTCAGCAAGCGAGTAAACATTATTTGTTTTTCTATCTATTAAAAAACTTTGAGTATGCTCATCAGATATATATTCAATTTGGTCATAATCATCACCAATACGCACTATTTCACTAACTGTAAGAGTAAAAAACACATAGTCCTCTGTTATATACAACTTATCAAACTGTGCCGTGATATCATCTTGCGTTATTACATCAACTTCACCATTTGGCAAGTTTTTTTCAAAAACAATTTCAACTTCAACATCATCTGTAATTGCAATCAACTTGTTTTTCTTTGTATCTTCGCTTTCACCGTTTCCAAATCGCGGCAATGATTGAATTGTACCTGAAGCAGCAGGTTGTTCAGAAGTTGTAGAAGGCAGTGATGATGCTTTTTTTATAATTCCAAGAAAATTCGCATTACCTAATTTTGCTTTATATCCATCAAACATTCCTGCAGATAGTCCAATTTTGTTAGTTTGATCAGTGGTTTGATCAGTGGTTTGATCAGTGGTTTGATCAGTAGTTTGGTCAGTAGTTTGATCAGTGGTACATGCTACTAGTGGGACAATAGCCAAAGCACATATTAGCATCAACGCCAATATCAAACTCCCGAGTTGTAAGATTAAATGAACCTTTTATGTAAAAGAAAAGACCCATAGGTCCATTCACTGCTATAATGTTTTTGAACAAACAACAAAGTAACAGGAGATGAGAACTATGAGTCAAAAACAT
>JAAZJD010000093.1 GCA_012800525.1 Clostridiales bacterium | reverse complement strand
TTGTGAATGTGCTAGTTTAGTACATTTAACGATTACCGGTGATAATGGCAAGAGGGACCCACCTGTTCTCATTCCGAACACAGAAGTTAAGCCTCTTAGCGCCGATGGTACTTGGCTGGAGACGGCCCGGGAGAGTAGGACATTGCCGGTTTTTTATTCCTCCTTAGCTCAGCAGGTAGAGCATGCGGCTGTTAACCGCAGGGTCGTTGGTTCGAGCCCAACAGGGGGAGCCAAAGAAAGAACATCAGAAATGATGTTCTTTTTATTTGTTGTAACTAGGGAAACAAAATTTTGTCAAAAAGGACTAAACGCTAACTTAATTGTAGCTAAAGATACAAAAAGGACAATAAAGTTATAATTGTACTCGTATGCCAGTTGCTAATTTGAATTTTAAAAATATGTCTTTAAAATTTTAAAGTTATAGTGAACAATAAGTGTAATAATATGTTCTTTATTGACTGGCAAAGCATTTTAATATATTATATTTTATATGAAGAAAAAGATACTAATTCCAATCTTAGTGCTACTTTTGATAGTATTTTTAACCGGTTGTGCTACAACTAGTAGGTTGTCTAATTCATTAAATAGCGATATTGGAAATAATGAAAGTGTTGGAAACTTGGCTGGTGGTCAAACAAATCCTAGCAATTCTCCTTTTGTTGTTCAATTTATAACAAATACAACTCAAGTTATTCCGAGTAAAGAATTGATTACATTGACTGATGATAACGTTCCAAGTCCAAATAAAGAACCGCCAAATAAACTGATAATTAAACCTGGACATAGATTTGAGGGGTGGTATTTAAATCAGTCGTTATCTGGTGAGAGGATAGAGTTCCCATATACATTGACACAAAATGTTGTTTTATATGCTAAATGGATTGAAAATGCAATAGTAAGAATTAACACTCCAGAGGAACTATACAATATTAGAAACAATTTATCTGGAAAATATGCACTAGCTCAAAACATTAATTTAGAAGGATATTCAAATTGGGAGCCAATAGGATCTAGGGAGGAGCCATTTACTGGGACATTTGATGGAAACGGCAGGGTTATTACTGGTATGGTCATCAAAGATTTGGTTCCTGATGAAGAGTTCAATTTCTTGCCATATGGACTTTTTGGACATAGTCAAGGGATACTTCAAAATGTCAAGTTAACCAATTTTACAATTACATTAAACGGTGATTTATCTAGATTTTATATAGGTGGAATAGCTGGCCATATTAGTGAAGGTGGCGAACTAATTCAATCAGAAGCAATTGGTGTTATTAACAATCCAAAGTTTGATTATGTGGTAAAATTTGCAGATTCATTTGTAGGTAATCGTGAAAAACCAACAACTCAAACAGATTTTGGTTTATTAGTAGGTCGCCTCGAAAGTGGGAAAATAGAGCATTGCACATCTTCAGGTGTAATTAATTCAGTATCTCATGCTAGGGATGTTTATGCTGGTGGCTTGGTTGGTAAAGTTGTTTCTGGAATCATTCGTTTTTCTCATTCTAATGCTGATGTGATAGCTCAATATGCAGGCGGAATTATTGGATACAACGACGGTATGGTTGAACGTTGCTATGCTGAAGGCACCATGAAAGCAAGTACATCTTATCCAGGTGTAGCGGGTGGGCTTGTTGCAACTAATTATCCTAAGGGTACGATTGCAGAATCATATTCTATAGGTGATGTAACCGCACGAAATGCAGGTGGACTTGTGGGTATAAATATTTTTGACTATGAAGTGGGCACTGGTGGAACTATAAGGGACTGCTATGCTGCAGGTAATGTTTATGCATCTGAGTATGGTGGTGGTCTTGCTGCTAGAGTTTTAGGAAAAATACCGATTAATGGATATGATGGCTATCATGAAATAGTAAGACCTCCTGTAAATGACGACAACCATGAAGAAATTGCACACAGAGTAGTTAAAAATTGCTTAGCATATGGAAATGTTGAAGCTGTAGCAGAAAGAACCACATTTTTGCATGCAAAAACAGGAGAGGAAATGGTTGCTGAAGGCGTGTTTTTCTCAACTTTTGCTGGTGGTTTATTTGGAGATGCACAAGAAGTTGCTATAGAAGGATGCATGGCATTTGGTAATGTAAAAGCATTATCAAAAAGAGCTGTTGGTGAAGGCGGAGCAATGGCATACAATAGTGTTTATGCTAACAATGTGATTGGATACAGTACTAGATTGACAGACATTACAGATTCTACAAAATTCCGCATTTATGGCTCAAGTAGGCAGGTTGTAACAAGAAATGATATGGATTATACATCTAGACAAACTTCATATGCTTTAGATCCATATGAGGCTGGATTTGGACCAAGAATAAGGTTAGAGCTTGGGTTAGCTCCAAATTTATGGATTGTTGATGATGTCGATATAGCACGTGGAATATATCCAAGGTTGCACATATAATTAACATATTTTAAAGAGGATTATATTGGGACCATTTGAAGCTAAAGTAGACATATTAAAACATGAGTATTTAAAAACCAATAGATATTATTTGAAAAAGTATCTTGGATTAAAAGAATATATACTTTTGATTGTTCTAATTGCATTAGGCGTTATTTTATATTTTCTAACTGAACAAATATTTATATTGATATTAACTGCAGTAACAATAGTTTTAATAGCTGTATTTTTGTTGCTTTTTATGGTCTCAGGTTTAAAATTGTTTAACGCTGAGTTTGTAAATAGGAAAATTGATGCATGGAAATTTAAATTTACAGATGATAATTTTTTTATTGAAATTTATGAACAAGTGATAAATGAGCAATATACAGAAACATATATCTACGATAATATTGAAAAAGCTGCAATTTTAAAAGATAGGGTATATATATATTTAGGTGCTGCTACAATGTATTATATAAGAGCGAATGATTTTACAGAAGGTAGTTTTATTGCATTTTGCGACTTCTTAAAAAGAAGACTTCCAGAACATAAGTTTAAAATGAGAGTATCTAAAATTAGAGATAGGGTAAAATAATAGGTTGTAATTTAGACTGACTTTAAGATATAAAAAAGAAGGTGCTTTTTGCACCTTCTTTTAATTTGTTACTAACTAGCCTTTATTTCATCTAAGAATTTAAAAACTTCTGCAAAGGCAAGTTTTGCAGCTTTCTTATAGAAAATTAAATGAAAACAGTGATTTTCGCTTAGTTTGCTTGTTGAAAATTCTTTTGTTTCAACTCCATTTTCTTGTAATGCTTTTATCATAGCTTGTCCATGTCCTGGGCAAATGAAGTCTTTTTCAGCGTGAACGATTAAGGATTTTGGCCATTTATTATTTACAAAGTTAATAGGCGATAATTCTTTATGAAATTTATATTCTTCATAATCTGGATAGCCTTTTTTAAAATTATAACCAGTAAATCCTTTCATAATTGAAAGAACAGCAGGAGGACAAAGTTTTAAATTAGCAACTTTTAGCATATCGTAAGGCCCACAAAATCCTATGAAGGCAGTTGGAATAACAGCAGGTATTGGAACTTCAAGTGCTTTTCTATAGTTTTCATCAGTGATTGCTGCAATTGTACAAGCAGAAATATGTGCTCCTGCACTATCACCTGTTAAGACAACTTTAGAGAAGTCTAAATTAAATTTTTCTTTTAAAGTTGGTAGATGATTTAAGGCGTTAATTGCATCTTCAACTGGTGCTGGGAATGGACATTCCGGTCCAAGCCTATATCCAACATTTACAACAAACCAACCTTTTGATGCAAAATATGCTGAGAGTGATTTGCGGTAATTTTTGTGTCCAGCAAGCCAGCCACCGCCATGTAAATTAACAAGCACGGGCATAGCTTCATCTGTTTTTTTATAGTAAATGTCATATTTACATCTCTTGTGAGAATCTTGATATACGATGTCTTTTTCAACTTTCACATCATCAAAACTTTTGTAGTTTTGAAATGGATAATATATATAATCGACAATTCTAAATGCAAATTTTCCAAAATTCATGTTATACCTCAATTTTAATTTTATTTTTAGAAGAAAGTTTCTCTAGCTCTTTGTTTGATTTCTGCAGAAGCTGTGAAAGGAATTCTCGTTGTATATCCTGCTCTTGCAGCTACGATAAGCTTAGTAGGCCACTCAAAGATTGCACTATTCCATCTTGCAACAGAATCATTATATAACTCTCTTGCAGCTGTGATTTCTTTTTGTAAATAGCTGTTTTGTTGCATTGCATCTGCAATAACAGCCATAGATTTTAAATCTGGATATCTTTCTACTGTGACGGATACACTTCTAAAAGCACTGTCTAAATTATTAGCAGTTATGTTTCTTTCATCATCGCTTAAGTTTAATTGTTTTGCACCTGATCTTAAAGCAGCTATATTTTCATAAGTTTCTTTGTCAAGCTTTGTAGCCTTTTCAACTAAACCAACGACATTACTTAATATGACAACTCTTTGCTCTAAATAGTTGTCAATAGTTGATGCGTTAGCTTGAATTCTTTGTTGAAGTTGTTGCAAATATTGTTTAGCTTTAACTTTTAAATACATAAAGATTAAACCTGGAATAATAAGTATCCATAAAGCTATTTCAAAAATTTTTGTTCCCGTGGTTAGTTTTGGAGTTAATTGTTTTTCAATTACATTAACATCTCTACCTTCAACATTTACTGGACCAGTCATTTCATCTAATTCATTTCCCATAACATTATCTCCTTTAAATACGTTTGTTTTTATTATTGATATTATAGCACTAAAATACATATTAATGCTCAACATTTTAGCAGGTTATTCTAATCATCAATTTTATTATCTATATTTTCGAGATCTTCTCCACTAGCAACTGTTTCAATTAAATTTTCGATAACATCCGTTTTTTCAGTTGTTTCCTTATCAAACATTGCAAAAAACTTTTCAAGCGCTGACATTTGATCGTTAGATTCGGTGCCATCTTTATAGACGAAAGAAAGTGTAGAGTCTCTATATGTTAGTGGCTCTATATTAGGAATTTGTGGTTTTTCTAGATTTATAAACTCTTTAAACTTCATATTTGTATCTGCAACTTGTGCAAGTGTAGTTCTAGAAACTGGTAAATACTCTAACCATTCTACTGGTACATCATGATATCTCCCATCTCCTCCTAGTTTAGATACATATTCTATTCTTCTTTCTGTTCTATATCCATATGAAGTAATTTCAAACCTATCACTATTTTTTGTAGAATCAAGAAATCTTGTTTTTCTTATATTTTCTGTAACCGCTTCTGGGTGGTCAACAAAGAAACTGCCAAGTGAATTGGCCACAACTTCATGTTGCCAAGTTGAATAGCAAGCAGGATATACATCTTTGTATATAAATTCATGTGTTTTTGTTTGCTGATATAAGGGGATAACTAGAAGAGGTGCTAATCCGAAGAATATATTTTTGAGATAAAGCATATTGTAGCTAATAAAATAGTTTTTAGCCTTTTGTAAATCAAAGTCATAATATCTAGTAGGATTATCAACTAAATCTGCACTTGCAAGCTCTCCAGAACTTATAATGTTAATCTTTTTATTTTTATCGAAATTAAAATTATCGCCATATCCTGCACCATTTTCGTTTTTTAATAATTTCATCATTTCATTTTGGGCTAAAGGTGTAAAGAGGAGTCTAAATTCTTGTTCATTGTTTCTATCTATTGCATTGAATAAAACCTCAAAATCAATATTACTAGATATAGTTAAGTCTCCGCCTTTTCTTATATCCTTTTCAGCTTTTTTTGTAATTTTATTGCCTTGACGTTTTATATGTCTTTCTAATTCTTTGTCATCTTTGTTATGAATGTTTCCAGCTACTCTTGAAAATATAAGTTTTGGTGCAGCATCATTTCCATAATAAAGTTTAGTATCAGAATAATAATATGGGCATGGTTTATAAATAGTTGCAGTTAAAGTTTCACTGTGATGCACTGTGTTTCCTTCACTGTCTCTTGTGGTCCATGATATGGTTTTTTGGCCTGTATAGGAAGCTTCTCCCATGTATGTTTCTCTAGTTCTACCAAATAAAAACGGGTTTCCATTAATTTCACCTGTTTGACATAAAATAGCACTACTATCATTGTTTTCTCTTAAATCAGGGAAGCCAAATTTTGTAATTAATTGATCATATCGTCTAATATTGAAGTTTTTATCCATTTTTAACAATGGTATTGTTTTTGTTAGTAATTCATTAGAAATGCCAGAGTCATATAGTAAATTTAGAGGCTTCATTTGCTCATATGCTTCATCAGTTTTTTGTTTGATAATACTAGACACATTGTTTATTTCTTTTTGAAGCTCTTTTCTTTTTTTGTTGAGAAAATATAGTATTACGATAGTGGCGACTGCTACTGGTACAACTAACCCTATAAAACCTAAAGAAAGTGAACCGTTTTTCATTTTTAGAGACAAAATTAAACAAATGAAAAATCCTGCTAACGCTACAAATATAGTGAGGGCAGAATTTGTCGATTTTTTAGCACGTAACCTAGATAATATGTTTTGATTCGAATAAATTTCATGTACTAATTTAGCATTTTCTTCTGGATTGACATTTGATTTTGTTCGAAGAGTCTCAAAATACTCGGTAACATTTTTTCTGTGTTCTGGTTCAAATTTGGATTTGTATAAATCTAGGATTTCATGAAATTGATTTTCAGGCATGGTAACTCTCCGTCAAGTACATTCAATTATTATAAGGTAATAATATAATAATATTTTAGGGCTGAATGCTATTATTGTCAATGTTTAGTGATAATGAGATTTTTTGAGTTAATTCTCAGAGTAAGTGCAACTGCGGTTCGTTTTAAAAAAATTATTGTTTACTGAGTTTATTTAATGCTAAATATTTTGAAACATTTAAAGTTACTAAGGTTTAGAATTAACAATTGTTTAGAAATAAGCCCTGATGTAATGGTGTTATATTTAGGTTATTAGACTTACCCTTTAGACTT
>JAAZJD010000092.1 GCA_012800525.1 Clostridiales bacterium | reverse complement strand
TTGTGAATGTGCTAGTTTAGTACATTTAACGATTACCGGTGATAATGGCAAGAGGGACCCACCTGTTCTCATTCCGAACACAGAAGTTAAGCCTCTTAGCGCCGATGGTACTTGGCTGGAGACGGCCTGGGAGAGTAGGACATTGCCGGTTTTTTATTCCTCCTTAGCTCAGCAGGTAGAGCATGCGGCTGTTAACCGCAGGGTCGTTGGTTCGAGCCCAACAGGGGGAGCCACACAAAAGAGCTGTTAAGAAAATTAATAGCTCTTTTTTTATGCAATAACAAAGACTATTTTGACATAGCTCCATATGGATAGGGTTTTCCAAAAGGCAATTTAATGTAACTGCGGAAACAAAGCATATCTAAACATGTAGCTAGAGATACAAAAAAGATACATGATAGGGTGACTGTTGACTGGTTTGTATAACAAATGATATAATAATTTATATAGCAAATGTTATAAAGGTGTTTAGTGAAAGATCTTATAAAAAATATTAGAGAATATATCAATTTAAGTCAGTCAGAAATGGCTAGCAAAATGGGAGTAAGTTTTGCGACTGTTAACCGTTGGGAAAATGGTCATTCTTTACCAACTCGTCTTGCAGAGGAAAGACTTTTTGAGTTATGTAAAAGTTATGAAGTGCCCGTTTATGATATGTTAATTGAAAAAATTAACATAGAAGTTGAAAAACTATCAATAGATAAAAATCGATTAATATTATATCATGGCTCGAAAAACGGTCTATATGGTCTAGTTGCACCTTGTAGTCGTGAAAAGTGTGATTTTGGTAGAGGATTTTATATGGGAAACTCCCTAGAACAGCCTTTAACACTTGTTTGTGATTTTGAAGATTCAAAGTTTTATATTTTATCTATAGATATTAGTAAACTTAAAGTTAGAGAAATACCAGTTAATCTAGATTGGGCTCTTTTAGTTGCATATCATCGTGGCAGGATGGAAAAAATTCGAGAAAGCAAGTTATATAAAAAATATAGCACAATGACAGATGGTATAGATTTGGTTGTTGGCAGCATTGCAAATGATAGGTTGTTTTTTGTAATTGATAACTTTTTTCAAGGAAATATAACAGATATGGCTTTAGTTAATAGTCTATCTGCTTTAGAATTAGGCAAACAATATGTGGCGCTTACTCAAAAAGCCTGTGATGCAGTTAAAATAGAAAAAGAAGTAGAACTTACATATTTTGAAAAAAAAGTGTTACAAGAAGTAAGTGAAAAAATGCGTGTTAAAGGAATTAATTTTGCAAAAGAAATTTGCAAGACACACAGAAGAGATGGTAAGTTTTTTGATGAGATTTTAAGTGATGCATCAAATGAGGTGTAACGATGAAAGTAATAGATTTACATGCATTTGAATTACAGTTATGTGATATACAAGGTCGTTTTTTTGAACTTTTTGCTGATACAAAATATGATACAGAAAGTTTAGTAAAGGCATTTATGAATGGTGAGCTTGGTAAAAACATTGATTCTAAATATAACAGAATGCAGTGGATGGGCGAAGAATATCTTTTAGAAGAACTTACAGATACTTGTAAAGACAAACTTAAAGAAAAAAGAGAAGATATTTCAAAAGAAGTCTTATATTGGATAGGCTATACTTATCGCTATTGGCATTACTATACAGGAGAAACTAGTAGGCAAATATATAAACAAGCTCCTTTTAAAACAATGAGAACAAATTACCTTATGTTTCATACAATGGATGTGACAATGGCCATTGATAATTTAAAGGAAATTTTTGAGCAAAAGAAAAAAAGATTTAACTTTTAGGGAACAATTTGGTTGTAAACAAATCAAAAAGTTCCCTAAATTTTTGTGCAGATGCTTGATTTTTAGGGAACAATTGAATATAATTGTGATATAAAAGTTCCCTAAAAGGTGATGATAATGGCAAATAACTTTGAAAAAATTCAAAACTTATTAAGTAAAAAGGCAGAATTACAAGCAAGGCTTAATTTAATTCCATATAATGGTACGGTGGAGATTAAGGAAATAAGCGATAGCAAATACCTTTATATTAGAAAAAGAGAGGCTGGAAGATTAAATTCCACATATGTTGGACCATATTCTGAAGAGTTACATCAAGTGCTTTTAAAAAGTGTTAAAGATGCTAGAAGCCTTCAAAAAAGTATTCGTGCAATGGATAGAGAGCTTGCCTCTTATGGATATAGTGAAGAAGGACTTTTGCCAGAAGTTATATTAAATTTAGATTTTGCAAGAGCCAATATGAAATCTATCATATATGATCAAGCCATTTTGGAAGGAATTTCAACAACTTTTCCTGATACTGAAATTATTATTGAAAAAGGTATTGTCAATAATATGAGTACAGAGGATGTGCAAAAAATATTAAATCTAAAGCGTGCTTGGGAATTTGTTTTAGATAAAGATGTTATTTGTGCACCCACTCATTATTATGTATGTCAATATATTGCAAAACTTGTAAATGAAGGCTTTTATCATGAAGGTGGCAGAATTAGAGGAGTTCCTGTAAAAATTGGAGGCTCAAGCTATATTCC
>JAAZJD010000008.1 GCA_012800525.1 Clostridiales bacterium | reverse complement strand
GTTATACTAGTAAGGCTAGAGCATTTAGCAAATGTACCTTCCCCAATACTAGTGATACCACTTGGTAATTCTATACTAGTTAAAGTTCTACAAGCATAGAAAGCCCAATCCGCTATATATTTAGTTTCTTCAGGGAATTTAAATGTCGTTTCTTTACCAACATAACTCAAAAGGCTAGTCTTATCTTTTGAATAATAGGCATCTCCAATTTTTAATACATCGTTAGCTAAAACATTCCATATACCATAACGCTTTGTAGCATAGATATTTGTATTAGGAACTTTGACATATGTCATTAAGTTAGTTCCATAATATTCACTTGCAGTAGTAGAATCTTCTAGCAAATATTCAAGTTCCTCACTATTATATATCTCGTCATCACACTCAAAAGCATGTATAAGACCATAATCTTCAGCGCCAACACAGCAAACATCAACTGATTTAACTTTTACAGAAAAAGTATTATATCTTACTTCCTCAGCCTCACCCTCCATAAGGTCTTCATCATACTTCCACATAGCCGCTAATAATTCTTCGGCAGCATCCCATCTTTCAGCTAGAGTTCCTGTCACAATAGGTATTCCATCTTTGTTTGCTTCCTCGTTCCTGTTCTTGTCACATGCTGTTATTGCAAACAAAAATGTAAGCAACAAAATACTTATTATTACTAAACCAAAAATCTTTCTTTTTTTCATTTTTTTCTTCCCCCCAACGGACTTTCGTAAATTATTATTTAAATTATACTCCTACTATAATGAAAATCTCAAGATGCATAAATTTATTAAATTTAACATATTTGCATAAATGTAAACTTTGAACTTATTTTCAACAAAAAAACAGCAATGATTTTACTCACTGCTAGCTTTTTAAGTTAAGTTTTTTGCAAACAATTATCTCATATTTTTGCCTCGTATAATATTTACATCTTATGATTAGAATTTAACCGTATATTTATCATTTAAATATCCTTTGTTTTTAAAGAAGTTAATAAAAACTTTGTATCAATCTAATATATCGGGCATCGCTTTACGAACTGTAAGTATCAACTGACTACGTGTAAGTTCATAATCCACTTTTTTGCAAAACCAATATGCATATTTTTCATATGCTTCTTTAGTATCATGTCCCCTACAATCTTCCATTTCAAAAAGCTCTTCTTCCTCAGCTAGTGGATCTTCTTCAGATTTAAATATTGCACAATAAAAACCATATTTAGGTGCTTCCATTTCAGCAATTTCCTCTTTAGTCATTTCTTTTAAAATCTCTGGATCGGTTTCAACAAAATAAGGAGTATAAAAATCAAAACTAATTCCACAATAAATGCCTTCATTTGCATATTTCTCATTAAGTTTATTTGCTTCCGCCTCTAATATTTCATTTATCTTTTTAATAAAGGCATCATCATTTGGAAATCTATCAAGTTTATAATCCCAATCTGCACCATGCTTTGCATCATAGTCGTCATCCATAAAACTAGAATCTTTATATATCGTATATCGTATATGTTCTTTAAATAAAGCTTCTTCAATCTGGGGCTCTAATATTTTTACATAATTTTCATAGTCTTTTGCTTTGTCAAAAAATGGATATAATTCCCATACATTTTCTGGATAAATTTTTTCATCCTTTTCTTCTAAAAACTTATCTTCTAGTCTATAAACTTCGCATGTGTATGTATATTTTTCTTGATTTCGCCTAGCTTGTTCTTTTGCAGAAATTTCATCCTTTTTAGTAAATTTTCTAAAAGGCTTTTTAAAACCGAAGCTGAGCTTAACATATTGGTCGTATCTTTTTGCAAATCTATTAAGGCGTTTTTCTACTATTTCTAATTTTTTATTTACTTTTTCAATAAGCTCATCATTATTTTCAAACTTTTTTGTTTGAAAGTTTTCTTTAACTTCTAAAATCTCCCTTGACAGCCTAAGCATATATTCTTGTTGTTTATTATACATTTTTCCACCTCACTTTTTAAAATTTAAAATTTAATCTAAAATTTTTATGTTTCATTATCTTCATTATAAAACAATTCTAGTTTTATTTCTCTAATACAGCTAAGAATACACAACGCTTAAGTTCATGTTGAACTTTTGAACAAAACCAATCTATATAATCTTCATATTCTTTTTCAGTATCATGTCCCCTGCAATCTGCTAATGAAATAATCTTTACTGGCTCGCTTTTCTTTTCGGTTTTGGCATATATTTCAGCAGTAAATGTATATCTAGGCTTTTTTAATTGTGCCACACTTTCATATCGGTCGTTTACAATATCAAAATCTTTTTCACCATTTAAGTTAAGTAGTGGTATAAAATCAAAAAACATTACACAACAAAAACCAAGGGGTTCAAAATGTTCATTTAAGTTTCTCCTTTCTACATTCAACTTTGTGTTTATTTTGATAAGAAAATCTTTGTTATTTGGAAACTTTTTATAATTTACACTATATTTTTTACCCTTTTCTTCTTCATATATCTCATCTATAAAGTCAGAGTCTTTATTAATTTCATTAAAAAACATATTCTTCATATAGGCTTTCTATAAATTCATCTTCAATAACCTTTATATTTGCATCATCCTCATATTCTTTTGCTGTTTTAAAATCTGGATATGTTTCTATTATTATCTGGGGGACTTCGCCTTCATCCTTATATGGGCTATAAATCTCTAATGTGTATATATATTTCATCGGATTCCTACTTTCCTTTTTGCCACTACCCGTTGGGCCTTCATCATATGTACCAAAAACTTCATTAAAATCAAAATAAACTTTTACATAATCACCATGCTCATTTGCAACTTGATTAATACGCTTTTCTACTGCCCTTAATTTTTTATTAACTCTTGCAATAAGTTCATCATGATTTTCGAACTTTTCAGTTTCATTTTTTACAGCACCATCTAAGTTTTTATTTTTGTTATCTTTATTTTTATCACTCATATTTTTTTCCTCGCATAATGCTATTATTAGAATTTAGTCAACATAAATAGCTATTAACATTATTTTATATTTAGCATTTGAACTCTCTTTTACGCAAAGTTTTTAAATTCAAAATCTCTTTGTTTCTTATATTTTACCATTGTTGAGCTATTAAATATATAGCAAATATAAAATAAAAAAACACCACCAAAAGAATAATCTCTTGATGGTGCAAATTTAATTATCTAGCTATATTACAAGCTATAAAACCATTATATCTAGATTCAATTACAACATATAATATGGGCTATCAAACATGTAATATTCATTTGCTGTATCAACATAAGTAAGAACTTGTCTATTTGATTGCATATCAGATTTTATCGTTGCATATGTGCTAGATGCTGTTGCGCTTATAGTACCACCTAATATACCATTTTCAACATTTTGAGTATAGGTAACATAGTGAATATTATAAAAAAATGTCATACCTACAATTGCTTTTCTAACATTATATCGTCCACTTGGCACATATCCATAATTATTTTGACTTGATTGTGAGCGCCTCATATCAATCCTTATACTTTTTGTGCCTTCACTAGGTGCACCAAAAAAACCAGCATCTCTTAGAGATTTTAAAAATTCAACTTTTTTAGTTCTTGCTGTCTTTAGAATCTTGTCAAAATCTTGTTCATTTAAAAAGCTAGTAATAGGATGATTTACACTTAAAGTCCCTGACAGATTAGTAGATTTATTATCACTAGATTTAGCTTGATATTTGACAATATGAAGATTTACAACTTTACCAGTTGAATATTCTAGTGTTGCCCTTATAGATCTTCTATTTATAGATTCACGTAGATTTGCTGTATAACTTTCAATAACGTTTATGGTGTCGTTAAGGCTTGCTTTATAAGTTGCAACCAAGGAAGAACCTTTTATCCCAAGATAACGCAAAGCTGTAGACATCGCTAAATAATATGTGGATGCAGAAGCTTTAATAAACGTTTCCTTATGTGTAATCGTTTGTATATCCCATAGATGAGCATTTTCCATTAAACCCCAATAAGCATGGTAATATCCATAACCGATACCAGCACCTTTTGCCTTAAGATTGTCTCCAAAAGTTTTTATTCTAGAAGGGAAAAATGCTCCAAATTTTTCAAATTCAGTTACAAATACATTTTTTGCATCTTGATACTCTTGCTTTGCTTCTAGTGTTGCTAATTCCGAATTAGACATTTCATTATCTTCGCCCATTGCTTCTTTTTCTAGCATTAACATTTTAGCAAGTCCATTTGTATTACCATATGCATCAACAAGATAGAGTGTAAAATCATTATATTCACCAGTATAATCATCAAGCAAAGCCATATAAGCAGAGTTTGCTACATCTCTTTCTATCGTGGCTCTTGCTGCATTAACAGATTGTTGCAAATCATATAACTGTGTGCCAAGCTGACTTACATTCTTATTTATTTCATTGAGAGTTGGTGTTCTTTCTAGACCCAAAAAGTCCATAATATATGGTGTTATCGCAGCCCCTATTTTTGATCCAACTGTACTTGCGGCAGAAGTTGCAAGGCTTTTTGCCATATTAGTCAAAATAGGCAAAGCAATTGCTGTAAAACTTTTATCATCTTCAATATATGCAGCGTTAAATGTACCTTTTAAATCAGCATCAATGAGTCCAAATCTACTATCTATTAAAGCACTACCAATAGTTACACTACCAGCAATTGTCGTATCAGTTGCATTTAGTTTTACAACAAGCATTTTTTCTGACTTTGATGTTAATGTAAAGTTATAAGGCTCATCCTTTGTATTTTTAATTTGTATATCATCTGCTACTATTGAATCATAGTTTTCAAATGTGCCGTTTTTAGCACTTATGTTTAAAACATAACCATCAAATCCTTCATCTAAATAATTGCAAAATGCTGTAACTATTATGTCACTTTTAAAATTACCAAATGACATGCTAGCTTTTTCTCCACCAAGATTAACTGCGCTTCCTTTCATTTCAAGCTTTGCAACATTAAGATTTTCTAGGCATCCAGCGCTGTTAAGGGCTGTTTTTAGTGTAACAATCATGAAGTTATCACCTACAAGATCTACTTGTTCAACTGTAAATCCATCAACTCCTACTACCGATACATCTGTAGAATTAATTGTTTTAGCAAAATCATCGCTTAAAGTGATTGGTACTACTACTTTCGTCCCATCTCCAACAGTAATCAATTGTATTGCAGAACTATCAATTTCTGCAGATGGTGTTTTTATTTCAAAATCCATAAATACATTAAAAGGTCTATTGCCCTTTATTGCCTTTGAAGATAAAGTAATGGTAGTTTGGGGTGAAGAAGATACGTCATCTTTAAAAGCATCAACATATGTTAAAGAAAATGTTGTATCATTAACTCTTGTAAGAGTGTATTCTTTTCCATATAAAGCTCCACTGACATCAATATTTTCTTTAGTTAAAGTATCTACTAATGTGCCGTCTGTTAAAGACATTGTCAATACAATATTATTATCATATCTATTGATATCACTCTCACTACTTAAAAGTCCATATGAAACAGATTGTAGATATATTGAGCAATCTAAATTACTATTATCACTTAGTACAGGAGATTTACTATAAAGCCTAAAGCTGTCACCTTCTCCTAAATAATCAGTATCGACAAAAGATATCTCTATTTCAGTAGCGGACACTTCAGTTATGTTAAATTCTGCTATTTGACGAACTGCCTCATCTAAGCTTGCAACACTAACAACTTCCATACCATAATTTGCTTTATCGATATTAGAAAAAGTCAACTCTTCCCCTTCTACAGAGACATTAGCTGAATATGCTTTATCTCCAGTTTCAGTTGCTGAAACATATAGATAGGTAGAGCTTGGTTCTTCGGCATCTTTACAAGCTACTAAACCTATAGCTAGTGTAAAAGCTACTAAAACACATAGCACAACAAAAAATGTTTTTTTCATTGATTTCACGTTCTTTTCCTCCATAAAATTTATTTAATACAATTTAATACAATTTTTAATTTTTTGATACTATATTCAAAATATCCAAATGGTGCGAAAAACTATTTCCTACATTTAAAAATAAATGAATTATTTTATCTTTAATATATAATAACACAAGCACTCAAAAAACAATCACTTTTTTTAATAAAATAAACAAATATCACTTAACACATCTAAGCTGCATCACTTTATAACAACAATTTTAATATTGACTTATGCAAACATAACTTTTTACTAAAAACAATTAACTATCTTAATCCCTCACATCAAATCTTTCTTATCTATCGACAAACTTACTTACAATATGACTTTCATCCAAATCTTATTATCTATCGGCAAACTTACTTATTTACAATACGACATTCACTCCTAGCTCTTTTTACCTATTGGCAAACTTACTTATTTACAACATGACATTCACACCAACTCTTGCTACCTGCTTATTTATAATACGACATCCACCTATGGCTCTTCCCACCTATCGACATGCGTATTTGCAATATCACTTTCATCCAACTCTTGCTACCTATTGGCAAACTTACTTATTTATAATACGGCTTTTACCCCAAATCTTATTATCTATTAGCAAACTTGCTTATTTACAATATGACTTTCACACCAACTCTTGTTAGCTGCTTATTTATAATACGACTTTCACAAACCACTCCTAACTTTTTCTACCTATCGGCAAGAAATTTTAAAAATATATTTTTTGTCTTTACTTTTTGCCGATAATGTTTTACAATATTAATATCACAAACAAAAGGAGTTTAAGCTTATGTGGTATATATCAGTAGAACAAATTGCAAAAAAATGGGGGATATCTCCAAGAAGTGTTAGAAATTATTGTGCAAATGAGCGCATTGAAGGCGCTTTTCTTACAGGTAAGATGTGGCTTATTCCAGACAATGCTAAAAAACCAGAAAGAATAAATGCTGCAAAAAAGCCAATGGTCTTACTTAACACCCTACTTGATGAAATGAAAAACAAAACAAGCGGTGGCATCTATGAAGCCATTCAAATTGACTTTGCTTTTGAATCAAACGCAATGGCAGATAACAAATTAACACGCAAAGAGGTTGAAGAAATTTACAAAACAAATACTTTTAATCCTACAAAAAAATCTTATAACACTGATGATATTATTGAAACTATAAATCACTTCAAGTGCTTTGATTTAATGTTAGAAAATGTGTCAAAAAAGCTAAATGAAACGTTTATAAAAAAGCTACATTTCACCCTCAAAAACGGAACCACAGACACTACAGCTGGAGAATATAAAAAACTACCTCATAAACCCATTTATCACACCAAATTAGCTTTACCAGAAGCAGTTCCTCAAAAAATGAAAGCTCTCCTTAAAAAATATAATGAAGAGCCAGAAACCCCATTTTATGACATCTTAGAATTTCACAGTAGATTTGAGCGCATCCATCCCTTCCAAGATGGTAACGGTCGTGTTGGTAGATTAATAATGTTTAAAGAATCTTTAAAAAACAACTTTATCCCTTGTATCATTGAAAATGATATTAAACTATTTTATTATAATGGCTTTGATGAATCAGGTGTTAGCCCATACCTCCGCGATTCCTATAAAAGCGGTCAAGCAAGAGTAATCGCCCTACTTGATCAATTCAAAATTCCGTATGAGAAAGATAGTGTTTTATCTAGGTAACCAACCAGCCTTAAAACCATTTGAAACTGCTGTATTGTATACTCTATTTATTTTTTCATTATCATAATTTTGAAAATCTTTGATGATAAAATCTTTCTCTCTTTTAACTTTGCTTGAACTAGTAATTATTTCCTTTTTTGACATATCTAAAAGCTCACAATTTCGTTTTTGTATGATAGGTATAAACTTATTATGAGCCAAAGTGTCGCTTTTTGAACTATTGCAATCTTTACATGCTAAAACTAAATTCCATGATTTATCATCTTTTACAAATGACCAAGGAATAAAATGATCTACTTCAATTTTACGTGCTAAGGTTTTAGAGCAATAAAAACAATTTTTAATATGAAACTCTTTTAGTAAATAGTCTCGATAAAATCCAAGATTTTCTCGCTTTGTTGAATCATCTAATTTTTTAGCTAATTGATACGAGCTCTCCATGGGATTAACTTTTTCTAAAAATTTAACCCACTCAAAATAATTGCTTTTTTCTATAACAGTTTTATGCTTACAAAGAAATGCGTAAGAAGCTTTGCTTAAATATATTTTTTCTTCTTTTTTGCTAAAACCATATATAAATCCATCAGTATCTCCGTAAAAAGCACCAAACACATTGTGCCTACATTCTTTCCCAATTTCTTTTACTAATTTAAGCTGGATACTAGAGGACAAAGAATCAAATGGGGTATCCCTGTCTATGTCATATTCTATTAGATATTTATCTATTATTTGCTCTACTTTACTTCTTGCATTTCGAACATTTGCTGCTTTTTGATTTAGCTCATACTTTGCTACTAAACTCCAATATAGTTCACTAAACTTTGCAAATATGGAGTCGAAACTTAAAGTTAAATCTTTTTCAACATTAAACAAATTATCCAATATGCTTTTTAAAAGTGCAAATTTATATGTAGTATCAAACTTAGCTCTACCAATAAAAAAAGCACTAAGATTTTCCCACATTTCCTCTTCTGAAGCATATGGTTTTACTGGACCTTCTTTTAACAAATAACCTGGTATACTCATTTTTATACCTACAAATTTTACAATATTTTATTCCTTATCTTCTTCTGAAACTTCTATTAACAGGAGTCTTTTTTTAAAGCCACCACGTTTATCGCTTTTAGAATCCACTATTTTATTAAACTCCTCAAGTGAAATATTTTCCAAATCGAGAATTGATTTTAACACTTCATATAAGTCAGCAAGTTCTTCAACATTATCGCTTTCTAAATACTCATTTAGTTCCTCTTGAAGTTTTAGTTTAAGATGTTCTTTATATTCAACTTCATCTAAAATGCGAGTTTTACATTTCTTGCCAGATGCTTCTATTATTTGTGGTATTTTATCACGGATTAATTTATTATATTTTATTGTTTTCATATTGCTACTTCAATTTGTTTATTTTTTACATTATATCAATAAAGTGGGTTCTATAAAACATCAAGTTAATTGAGTAGATGATTCGACTTTATCTTTTAACTTTAGAGTCAATTCTGGCAAAATTACTTTTATTTCTTTTGCTGTTGCTAAATCTTTGTCTTTAATCCAGTAAACAATATCTTTAATTGAGGCTTGATGCATAACATAACCTTTTTCCATTAATTCTTTGACTTCCTTTTGCTTAGCACTGGAAAGATAAATGCAATCATTTTTATTTGAGTTTTCTCTATAAAAGAGTTTTTCACCATCTACATCACAATATAATTTATCCCCACTTTTTAATTTGTTTATTTTGCGTTGGGTTGGTTCGTAATCAAAATAGCCTAAATGTACATCAGAGTATGTAAATCTTAAGGTAATTTCTCGAGGCAACTCATAATTTTTATTGTTTTTGTACCTTTTTAGATTGTCTACATTGATATATATAAAGGGGTTTCTCTTGCAAAGTATACACATATTTTTCTTGGCTCTTGTAAGTGCAACATATATAAGTTTGTTATCTTCAGCTGATAACCTTTCAGGAAAACTTTCGCCCAACATAATAAACATATTATCAAATTCTCTGCCTTTTATTTTATGTATTGTTGATACGAAAATTTTATTTTCATCAATATCGCTAAGATCTTCAATACTAACTTCTCTAGCAAATTCTAGCAGATCATCTTTATACTTTTCATTTGGAAAATTCTTTTCAAAACCTTTAAAAAAGTTTTCAAGTATATCCAAGTTTTTACTAGATTTATATACTCTGCTTATTTGTTGTTTTGCATTATTCCAAAAATCTTCAGAAATTTCATTTTGAGTTTCTTCCTTCATAAGTTTGACAATGTAATCTAGAAAAGCTCTAATTTCTACTAATTTGTAGCAGGAAATATTTGTTTGCATCATTGACTGAACTCTTGATGCATCTCTTCCTCTATCAACAAGCAATGATGTTATCATATTAACTTCTTGATTTGTCCTAGTTGCTATGCAAGTAGTGCCAGAAAGATTGGTCGATAAAACTGCATCAGCCACAGCTCCTTCAATATTATCAGACTCTACCTCTATAACTTGTATATTGCCATTTACTTTATTTACTGGCTTAATTGCTGTTTTCTTTAATCTGTTTTTCTCTCTTGCAATAAATTGATTTGAAAAACTCACTAGATTTGCATAGCTCCTATAATTATCCACCAATTCATACTTTTGCGATTTTTCTTTTAATAACAATGAGCCAAACAATTGAGGATTGGCATCATTAAATTGGAAAATGCATTGATCATCATCCCCTACCGCAATAACTCTCATATCTTCATTTTGTTCAATTAATGCCTCTATTAAGCCGAAGTGTTCCTCATTCATATCTTGAGCTTCATCAATAACCAGTGTCTTTTTATTTAAGGTATATGTATCAACTTCGCCCGCACGTATTTTTTCTGTTGCTTCTGCAATTATTTTGTCATCATTAATATTTCCAGGTCTTCCTAATAAATCAAAACAATAAGAGTGGAATGTTTTTATTTGTATATATTTTGCTTGCTCTTTTAATAATTCCGTTAATTTTTCTTTAAAATCATTAACCGCAGCTCTAGAAAAAGTAAGCATTAGCAAATGTTCACTTTTGACATCTTCTAAAAGACTAAGTGAGGCTAGTTTTCTTGTTAAAATTCTAGTTTTACCACTACCAGGTCCTGCAGCAACAACTATATATTGAGAATCTTTATCTTCTATTATTTCTAATTGTTCTTCCGACAAGTCTGAAAAGAGTTCTTCATATTTTTTAGGAGTGATACTCGATTTTAGTTCCTTTTGTCTTCCTTTGTAATATTTTTTCTCAAATTCTTTAGATTCTAAAGTAAAATAATCTCTTTCGAACTCTTTAGCTTTAACCATGTCTTCTTTCATTAATCCAGCATACTCGCCAACAAAATGAATTTGTCTTTTTCTATTTTCATAGAACTCCTCTAATTTTGCATAATCTGATTTTAAATAATCTCTACCATATTCTATCCTTTCAATCTGCATTGCATTATATAAAACTAAAAAGCCACCTTCTATACTTAAAATATCTACTCTTGATAAATATAGCAAAGCTTCCTCTACCTCTTTTGAATTGATGATATCACCTAATAGATTATGGTTATAATGGTCCACTAGCATTTTAGTAGACACCTCAATAAACCTTTTGTCAGTTGGCTTTGTTCTGTCTAATTCATTTAAGTAACTCAATAAAGTATTTGATATATCTAATCTACGATCTAGATGTTTTATTAAATATTCACTATCATCTTCTACACTGGTAATTTTTAATGAATATCTTTTCCCTGCTCTTTCTGTTTTGATATAACCAGCAATACTTAAAAATCCTACTACTTTTTGTAATTCTACGATTGAAGCTTTCTCATTGATTTTTTGGATTTCTTCATTGATTTCTCTTAAATCATATGTATTTGTACCTTTTTTTAGATAACTTAAAAAACATTTCTCTATTTCATAAAGCCTCTTAAGTTTTTCTCTCTTTTGTCCAATTAATCCTTCACTACTAAAATCAATTACTAAATCTTGAGAATCACCAAGGATTTCTTCTGTCCTTAAGTCAGTAACAATATCCATAACTTCTTGTGTTTCAAAACCGCGATTTTCTGCAATATAGTCTACTCTAGATTCAGCTGTATCAGTTTTTTTGCGATTTATATTTTTAGAGCCAAGCAATGAACCAAGTATTTGCATTGCTTTATCTTTTCTTTCGTCATCTTTAAAAAGTTTAGAGTTTTCAAGTTTCTTTCTTGCTTCCATTACACTATTTACCAAAATACTGTCGGCAAATATTCTAGGAGCATTATATCCTCTTTCCAAAAAACCACCTTGCTCTAAAGCATTAATTGCAGTAGTAACTTTAGTTTCAATGCCTGATTTATTTACTTCCAAGTCCCATCCTGCCCTTTTTGCTATTTCAATAGCAGACATTGAAAATTTTCTTCGTTTATCTTTTGTTATATTTTTAACAGCTTTCCATATATCCTTAATTTCTTTTAAAGATAGTTTAGTATGATTTAACATTGAAAAATGATCATTTAAATCATCTTCATTGTATATGATATAGCAATCAGCTGTTATTTTAGGGTCCCTTCCTGCTCTACCTGATTCTTGAGCATAATTTTCTAAAGAATCTGATATATTATAGTGAACTACCATTCCTACATCACTCTTATCAACTCCCATACCAAATGCGGTAGTTGCAACAATTATATCTATGTTGCCTTCTTTAAAATCATCTTGATTTTTTGCCTTTTCTTTGGAATCCATTTTTGCATTATATGCCCGTGCCTTAAAATCTCTACCACAAAGCTTTTGGGCTAAATCGTTTGCTCTTTGGACCCTTGCTACATAAACGATCGTTGGACATCTTTTCTCTTTTAAAAGATTACACAAGATATCAAACTTGTCTGCATTGTCTTTTACTGAAATTTGGAAATAACTTAAATTTTTTCTTCGAGTATCTGCACTTATTTCTCTTAATTCAAGATTTAAAGTTTTCTTAAAATATTTTTTAATCTCATCACTTACTTCCACTTTTGCTGTAGCAGTAAAACATGAAACAGGGATTCTTTTGCCACCTTTTTTAGCCTGCAGAGTTTTTATAAACTTTCCAATATGCTGGTAATCTACTCTAAAGTCATGTCCCCATGATGATAAACAGTGGGCTTCATCAATTACAAATCTTGCAATATGTCTTCTAAGCAAAAGATTCTCTGTGCTTTGACTTCTTAATTTTTCTGGTGAAATATATAAAATGTTTGCACTTCCCTTTTCGATTCTTTCAATTGCATTTTTTCTTTCCACAACATCTTGCAATCCATTTATTGTTACTGCACTAAAAATATTATGTTCTTTTTCTAAAACATCTATTTGGTCTTTCATCAAAGATTGAAGAGGAGAAATAACAACTGTTAAGCTATTTTCAGCATGTCCAGCTATTAATGCTGGCAGTTGAAATGTCAGAGATTTTCCGCCAGCAGTAGGAAAAATGACAAGAATAGACTCTCCTTCTGTAGCAGCCTTTACCGCCTCATGTTGTAGGTTTTTACCATCAAACTGTCTAAAATTTTCATATCCAAAAAATTTGTTTAAAGATTTAACCTCGTCTAATTCGTTTTTACAATATTTACATGCCTTGCAACTAACACCTCTTAATATATGAACAACTTCTTCTATTTTAGGAAAGTTTCTTAAAACCCATGCTGGAGTTTTTAAAACATATGGTACATCACCATCTTTGGGTTTTTCTAAAAAAACAAACCCATCATCTAGCTCAGTTTTAACTTTTAACCAGTCAATGTTTTTCTTTTGTTCTGCATATTGAGAAAAAAGCATAAGTGTATATGCAAGTTCAATCGGCCTATTATCAATTAACATATCGATTGGAGCATTAATACATATTTTATCTCCCACTTCACGCTTTATTAGATTAGATAAATTAATACCAAATTTAGAAAATCGAACATTTATAAATTCAAAGAAACTTTTAAAATATATATGTTCATGCAAAAGAAAATATAAAATTTTTTGCATGTTTTTATTAAGATTTTTATATTTATCAATGAAATCTTCAAGCAGTTTTGCTGCACCTTTAGAATCTGATAAAGGGTCATTAAAGTTTCTAGAGCCAACAATATTATCATCCTTTATTAAATAGTGATATGGCTTATATGGATCTAGTAATGGAGATAGCAACAAAGTATCAATAAAGCTACTTATATTAAGCCTATCTGTTATATTTTTTATATAATAGTTATCATGTTGAAAAATATTATGACCGCAAAGAAATTTGCTTCCTTTTATAAAGTCCCCAAACTTTTCAAGAGAATCATCATGAAACTCCTTGCCTCCTCTAAATGCACCAATATCGCGAACGCTTTTTTCTTTCTTTACATTAGCATCCACTAGTGTTTCTAAGTCATAAAATGTAATTTCATTGCCAAACAAAACTTTTCTCACCTCTTTAGCATTCTCAATAAACTAATATTATTATACCTTAAAATGTTAATATGCTAAAGAAACAAATCCAAATCTAAAAATTATATAATTTTATCATATATTCAAATCAATGATTAAAATTGTATATCAAAATTAAAATGCTCTTATATCAAAAAAAGACACGGTTGCCATTGCATGGCCTGGAGTCAAGTCCACCGTATCCTTTAAAGAACCCTCACTCTTTGCAGAAAGCTAACAGCTCCCCACGCGGCGCGGCCGTTACAGGATAAATTCCTCTCGTATCCGACTTGGGTTCTTATGTTGATTGTAGCATTATTTAAAGAATTTTTAAATTACACAAAGGGCACTATTTTTTCTTATCATATGTATCTACATTGTTGATGAACCCATATTGCTTGAGGAGATCTTGGTAGATGTCATTAAAGCGCATTGGCAATAAATCGTAAAGACCTGCATTGATGTTGGTGTAGTGAAGAGGCTTTCCTTCTACAAGGGAAATTGATAAGTTGTAGATGCAAGAGAGCATTGTGATTATTAAACTTTGATTTGCAAAGCCATGCTTGATTTGAGTTCTAAGATATCTATAGAGTTGTTGATTTTTTTCATCTAAAGACTTTAATTGTTCAAGAGTATTTTTATTTTCTTTAAAGGCAAAACCACCTTCTAGATTTTCAGTATATGCTATCGATATTTGCTCTGCACCTAAATGAAGGCACTCTCTAATGAAAGCTCTTTTTGTTGGAAATCTATACTTAACCTTTTCATACAAATCGTTAAATGATTCTTTGTTTGGCTCATCTATAAACGGAACCCAAACACCTTTTATAAAATGACTACTAGCTTCTTCTGACATAATACCCCCTTTATAAAATTAAAAAATTTGAGAAAAAACGCTCGTTAAAACACCCTCTCTTTTTTATATGAAACTTATGTGAAAAAGCCAGTTTTTTAGAGAGAAGATGATATAATATATGTAAGATAAATAGGCTCCTTGGTTTTCATACTCTTGCCTTGGTAGCCTTAATAAATGTCGGCATAGATAAACTTATTGTTTTCATTTTTTGTTTTTCATAGCTGATACCTCCTTTACAAAAGAGCCCGATGGGCTTTTTTGTTTTAGTAGAAGATATGCAATATGATGTTTTCTCCATATATAAAAGCCATGAAAAAGATTGTTTTGGACAAAATAAGGATTTTCGTCAAATAAATTAATGCGAATGATGTTTAAATAGAATAAAATTAGAGCACCAAAAGAATCTTTTTGGTGCTCTAATAGTTAAGTTATTGTTATAAAGATAATTAAGCTTTAGCCTACCACCTCTTCTACAAAATATTTTGCTTTATATAGCAGTTCATAGTCTGCAGCAATGTCATATACTTTTGTTTCAGTATCTTCAATGACATAGAGTTTTTGGTCTATACGAAGTCCTCTAATAGGAGCATATTCATCTTTAACTTCTAAAGCTTTAGCTATTTTTATTTTACCAACACCTTTCTCATCTTCATAAAAATTAAATACAAAGAAGTCTCTTCTAGCACTATAAGAATAGTAGCTTGTGACATTATCGCCATCAGGATTGTCAGGCTCTATAGTCTGATATTGATAGCGGGTAATATCAAACCCAAAAAGATTGTTGTCTAAATCTACTAAGAAGGCATGTGGATCGTATAGCGCATCAGCATATGTTAAACCTTCGCCTATTACAATTTTATGTGAAATTACAGCTTCGGCTCCTTCCATATTGTATAAGACAACCTCTATACCATCAAAGAAAGAATCGGCAGTTGTTTCGCGTCCTACTCCAACCATATATTTATCATTTACTTTATGGAGATAATATGCAACACCATCCTTTTTTAATCCCTCGGAAATTGTAGGATTAGCTGGATCTGATAAGTTGAGTTTATACAATGGATCAACTTGTCTAAATGTTACAATTGCACCTTCTTCTTTATCAAATCTTGCCGAATATATTTTCTCACCAGGTGCAATATTTGTTATTTTACCAACTTCTCTTAAATTTGAATCTAAAATAAAAACATTGCTATACGACTCGAAGTTCCAACCATAACTTGATGTCGTTGTAGCTAGCCTTAAATAACCATCATATTCGTCCATTGAGTATTTGTTTAAAATAGAACCTTCTACTTTGCTAACTCCAGCAAGATTTAAATCATCTAACTTAATTCTTAAAATCCTAGTATGATTTTTACCATATTCAACTTCTTGTCTTAAACCATTGTTGTATACTGCCTTGTTATAATCAGTAGAAGTTAGATACAAATAGTTATGAGACATATACACAGTTTCACCTGTTCCAAAATATGATACGCTTGATACTTCATTTGTATCTAAATTAATTTTCCCAACAATTGAATAAGTATAGTATGGAATACCATCAAAATAGTAGATTTCATCAAGAGGCTTTTCTGCAACCTTTACTTCATCGCCATCTCCTATATATTCCTTTGGTAGATTAACAAAATCCTTATCTGTGTAGTAGCTATATGAGGAATAGTTAATGATGAAATATAACATATTATCCTTTAATCTCATATCAACCCTGCTTCCTGTATATATCATTTGTTTTTCTAAAACAGGGTTACCAGCATCTTCAACATTATATATTCTTGTATCAACAATATTTGAATATCTTCCGCCACCATCATCAGCTATCTTTCCATCTTCATCTAAAAACACTATTCTATCACTTGATATGATAAGCTTGTTGCCATATAAAATCATTTCACCAGTTGTACGCCCATTACTGCCGATTTCAATTTCCTTTTTAACTATTAAGCTATCATTTAAAACTTCAAGTATTGCTAAACCTTTGTAACTCAATTTATATATGTATTTACCATTAGTTTTAACTACATCAGACTCATCAATCCCCGACACTTGAACATTCGTTTGAGAGTGAGAACTGCCATTTTGTTGAGCGGGTGAATCTTCTTGCATCATAGTAGCATCAGGAGCAGCATCCATAGATTTTTGTGGACCTAAAACAATGCCCAAATCCCAAAAGTCCAAAGAAGACCTTGCTGAATTAAATTCAAAAAGTGACGATATAAATGAATTGACTTCATTTTTTGTCGAAAACTGTTTAGGCTCACTAGCATACACGTCCCCAGAAAGATTTCTTTCTTTCATCGGTAGATATTGTCTGCAAAGCAAAAATGTAGTCAAAACTACCATTGCTAAAAAGAACATTACTAAAACAATAATGAAAATTCTTTTTAATGTAGAAAATCCCGTATCTTTAGTGCTCATATTGACACCTGCCTATATAAAATCTATTCTTGATGTTTTAAACATCTATTTACATTTTAGCATTATATATAAAAAGGTGTATATACTAAAAATTTTCTTTTCTCGCTTTTCCTGAAAAGTTCAACATCACAAGTTTTTTAACCGACATTTTTATGGTTTACACTGACATTTACACAATTACACCAGCATTTTTATGGTTTGCACTGACATTTACACAATTACACCAGCATTTTTATGGTTTACACCGACACTTTTATAGTTTGCTCTGGCATTTTGACTGACATTTTTGTAGTTTACACCGACATTTTTGGTGTCGAAAATAAATTACCTTTTAATCTTACTAATTGCAATAAGACCTTTAGCCCTTTCTTTTAGTCTTTGAATTCTTTTATATGCAGCTTCTATGGTAATATTATTCAAACGGGCATATGTTTTATAACAAAATTCATCTTCAGCAATTTGTTCTAGTGTTTTATATTCTTCCTTTGTTAGAGAGCTTAAAGCTTTTCTAATTTGATTAGACTCTTCTTCTTCAATATATGCTTCTTCAGGATTTTTGATATTAGATGCAAACTCTACATTCTTTTCAGCTAAATATTCTAGCGACACATGTCGCCTTGTTTCTTTTCTATGAATTTGCTTTTCCTTCTTTATTTGTGCAAGATACATCTTTTTAAATTGTGGTGTTACTTTTATTTTTATCTTATTACCATTAGACAATGTATATTCCAATTCTTGTTGCATTTCTCCTCCTAAACTTTCAGTCTCCTTACTACGATTTTTTCCTATGCTTTCAATTAAGCCAATAATTGCTATTACATCTTCATCTTTTAATTTTGTGTTTAAATTATTAATCATTTTTGTCATCTCCTTGTTTTTGTTTTTGTTAATTTTCGTATCCTTATCTGCTAACATTTGGTATCTCCTTTTCATATTTTTTGGGATAAATAAAAAAGACCTTGCTACGATTTCGTAGTGCAAGGTCTTATAAATAACTTCATATAGATAGTTTTCTTTACTTGCTTTAAATATACCTGATCGTGTCTACTAGCACCTCATCCATAGATACATTTAATATTTAGTTTTTAAATCTTAGACTGCTACTTTTATACTTTTTTAGTTAAATCCTTTCAATGGCTAGACCGTTAGATTTATGTTTGTTTTGTAGGCTTTATGTTTTTTTGTGTACTTAAATCTTTGCTTTAATTATTAGACTTTTGTTTTATATTCTTGTCTATGCTGTTTAAGGATTTTGTTACTTTCCATCAGCTTTGTATTTGTAGTTTGTATTTACTTTAATTATTTAACTATATTTGTCTATGCTGTTTAAAGCGTTTTTGTTTTTATCATTTTGTGCGATTTATATTTGTTTTGCAGTCTTTATGTTTTTTTGTGTACTTAAATCTTTACTTTAATTATTTAACTATATTTGTCTATGCTGTTTAAAGCGTTTTTGTTTTTATCATTTTAATTGCTAGACTGTGCGGTTTATGTTTGTTTTGCAGGCTTTATATTTTTTGCTGTACTTGAATCTTTATTTAAATCATTAGACTTTTTGTTTTACTTGCGGAACATTTTTTAATGTTAAGACAATCCCATCTTTTTCACATTTAATCATTGAAGTAATTTTACAATGTGGGCATTCATACAAAACTTTAGATGGCGAATATAATAATATGCTAAGATCGTTTCCGCATACGCTACATTTCAATTTGTACATAGAATCAACTCCTTTATATTTTTTTACCAACTAACGGTTGCGCTGTCCAATTAGCTAGCTATTTTAAACACTCTTTAATATTTTTCTAAAGCTCATATAATGTTTATGGCTTATCAAACTTTGAACCTGGCTTTTCAACAAACCATCTACCTGTGTTTTCTTCATAATATACAGTGCTTTTTTTACCATTTATATAAAAACCAAACCTTAATGTAGGCCCTGTTACCCACACATATTGTGGTGGCCTTTGAAATGGACCTTCAAATTTATCTATATTGTATTTAGCATCATCCCAAATTAAGGCAAGAGGTCTTATTTTTCCATTAGCTCTTACTAGCACAATGACATCAATATACACTTTTGTATATCCCCATTTACCACCCATAAAGGATTCTTTTTTCTTGCCACTTTCAGGGTTTTTATCCTCATCATACATATCTTTCCAGCCCATAAAGTACCTCCGTTCCATAAACCTTATTATTATATCAGCTCTAAAACTAACTTAATTATTGTATTTAAATTTCTACTTGCACAAGCTATTTTATAAAAGGCTATTTTGACCTCTTGTGTTGATGTATCCAACTTTCAACAACACCTAAAATCTTAAATTCATCCGCCTTTATCTCTAAAGCTACATTGTCATCTTTTATATTTTTTTCTAACTTTTGCCCTTTTACTACTATGTCTTTATATAAAGGGTTTTCTGATTGCAAAACAATTTGCTTATGTCCTGGCTTATATGTTTTAGCTGTAGCTTCACCATCAATTAACGCAATCACTATTTCACCATATTCAGCGCTAGGCTGCTCTCTCACAATCAAAATATCGCCATCATGTATTCCAATACCTATCATACTATCGCCTGTAGCCTCTAGCATAAAGTATTTACCATTTCCTAAAAGATCTTTGGGAAGTTTGTAGTTTCCTTCAATATTTTCAATGGCAAGTATTGGCTTTCCACAAGCAACTCTACCAACTAGCGGAACTATCTTGCTTTCAACTAACGATAATCCCTCTGGAGTATCTATTCCCCCATTTTCTGATTCTGAAAAAACATTACGACTTTTTAAAATATCAACATATCTTTTTACAACACTAAGACTTGATATCTTCAGCGTATTTTGGATTTCTCTAAATGTTGGAGATATTCCATTTGCTAATTGATATTCTTTAACATATTCAAATATCTTATTTATCAATACTTCATTAATTGGCTTCATACTCTTTCCTTTTAGCTGTGTTTTATATAAGAGAACATCCCGTTCTTTTTATAGAATACCATTACTAAAAACTATTGTCAATATTTGAATGTGAATTTTTTTAAAATCTTTTATATGACTTTTATGGGACATAAAATTAAAAATTGAGATTATTTTATACAAAGAGAAAAAATGCAATTTGCCATTTATTTGGGCTTTATGCACACTATATTCTAAAAAACAATCTACACTCTAACTTATCTTAAAAAATCTTTCAGACCTTTCTTGTTTTATGAATCTGAAAGATTATAAAACTTTTGTCCAAACTCAATCTCTCATTAAAGCATTCTTTCTTAAAAAACAAACATAAATATCGTCTAAAATTTTTATAGTTTATAATAGATCAATCAATGCCTTTTTTAACATAAGTTCCAAAAACGTTCTACAAAACACACTTTTAAGAACATAAAATGTTAAGCCCAAGAACATTTTCCGAACTTAACCACCTAAAACTAATATTACCTCAATATATCTTAATAAAAAATGCACGCCCTTTCGAGCGTGCAAATATTGTGGTTAGTTATATAACATCTTTAAAATTTTAAATAAGGCTATAATTTTATCCATACAACAGGAACTACGCCTACTGAACCAGTCGTAATCGTTGCACTCTTATCAGTATATGAACCATCGAAATCTACCACAGTAACAATATTGTTTGCTTCTGACCTAGGCGAGCGAGACCACCATTGAGCAATTCCATAACCGCTTGATGTTATTTGCATCCTAATGCCCTTTGCCCTAGTGTAGTCACTTGTCACTATTTGCCTTGCTGTATTACCAGTAAAATAATTGCTGTTTGATAATTCCAAATAGCTCAATGCAAACACTTTATCTATTGAATTATTAGACTCATATGGATTAGAAGCATTATGCGTAGTAGAGGCAGCATTATTTACCTCAGTATTTTCTATTAATTGTTGTCTTAATGTGCTAAATGCTTTTGTTAAAAACGCATTATTTAGCCAACGTCTCAATTCACTATGTGTATTGTCTACATTATATGTGTTGTTAATGTTATCATAGCCCATACTTTCAATAATGCTTGTACATATTATCATCGCTTTGCCAGCTGTGCTTTCTAATATTCTCCACTTTAGTGGTTCAACCTTGAAGTAATACTTTGTGCCACTCACTATAGCTGGTCCATTTTCATCTGTAAACCTATAACTACTGTTATATGGGCTTGCAGTCACTTCTGCATAATATCCAACGATATTGTCACTTGCATCATAACCTGCATAATAGCCTTTATAAGGACCACTAGTTTCTGGTGATGCGCCAGCTGGTATCGTTACATTATCAGCTTTAAGTGTTTGTGGCCATTCACCAAATAAAATATAGTTGCCAGTTGTTGGATTAGAAGTTCCATCATAGTTTATCCGTTGATATAGTTTCCATTTTGCTGTAAGTGTCATTGCATAATTAGGCATTGCAAATGTCTTTTTTGCTGGCCAAGTTTTTCTTTCACTCCCCTCATACCAACCTTCAAATGTATAACCTGGCTTGTTTGTTGCTTCTATTGTTACACTTCTTTTATAAGGGTATGTCCCTGCACCCGTAATTGTTCCAGCATCAGGGTTGTCATTGTTTAATGTTAGTTTATAGTTGTTTGGCGACCATTTCGCAGTAAGATTAACTGTTTTGTCAGGCATGTTAAATGTATACTTTAAACCCCCATCAACAACACCAACCTCGTCAAACCAGCCAACAAACCAGTAGCCAGGATTAGGGCTTACCGCTTCTGCACTTACAGAAGAGCCATAATCATAGCTTCCAGTACCAGTCGGTGTACAAGCACCCGCAGGATCTGAACTTACATTTAATTGATATTTTAGGACTTTCCATTTAGCCCATAGGGTAAAGTTTTGTGCTGGCATTGTACCACCAAATGTATATTGATTTGTTAGCCCCTCATCACTGCACCAATAATCAAATGTATGTCCTATTTTTATTGGATTACTAGGTGCATTTACTTCAGTACCATAGTCTTGAGTGACGGGTTGCACATCACTTCCTCCATTACTATTAAATGTAATAGTATATTGTTGAATACTCCATTTTGCTTTAAATGTTCTATTAGAAGTAGCTATCGTAAATGAATAGGTCAAATCTGAGCCGTCAGAGACTTTTTTATTATTTTCATCAAACCAACCTTCAAAATTATAACCAGTATTTTTTGTTGCAGTTAGGGTTATGCTAGTTCCATAGTTATAGTCGCCAGCACCTGAGGCATTGCCTCCTTCTCCATTAACTTTTGTTATAGTTACCTTATATTTATTGATGTTCCACCTTGCTTGAAGTGACCTAGCTTTAGCTGGCATAGTAAACTCATAATTTGGCTCATCAGAGACTTTGTTCCCCAACTCATCAAACCAGCCCAAGAAAGTATAACCTAGATTAGTTCTTGCTGTTGCTTGCACTTGTTTGCCATATTCTTTTTCGCCGCCTCCAACTACATCACCAGCATTAGGATAGGTATTATCCATACTTAAAGATAATGTGTAATGATTGGCTTTCCAAGTTGCTTTTAGCTCCCTATTATATGCGGGCATGTCAAATGTATATTCTAGCTCCTCTGATACTTTTACTTGCTTGTCATACCAACCATCAAAATTGTAACCCTCGTTGGTTGTTGCCTTTACAGTGACACTTTTGCCATAATCATTCTTGCTTTCGCCTAATATATTGGCTGTTCCAGCTGCATTAATGTTTTTGCTTAAAGTTAGTGTATATTGATTAACTGTCCAAATTGCATCAAATGTCACAGCCTCTGTCACTACATGACCCTCTGAACCCCAGCCACCAAATGTATATCCTTTGCGGATAGGAGCTTCTGGACCTGCACCCAAAACTGTGCGAGTTACAACTTCCTCCGTTTCAACTATGGCATCGCCATTTTTGTATGTTACAGTTACATTAAACTTTTTATATACATTTAACTTGTATGTTTCACTAGCTTCGCCATTTTCAGAAGTTATTGTGACATAAAAAATATTTTCACCATCTTCTAACTCCACTGCAGCATCTGTAGAAACTTCAGTTTCTCCTGCTTCATCCTTATGCACTTTAAAAGTTGCACCTTCAGATGCAGATATAATTGAAGAAAAATCTACATTTGTAGTGTCGGGTGAAACATCTAAAGATGCATCAAGCCCCTCTAACGATCCACCTTCTATGCCTTGTATGACCGCTTCGCCATTTAATTCCTTTTTGTCCTTACAAGAAGAAAGCGTAACAGCTAGTACTATTGCTAATACTAATACGATTATTAAAATGCTTCTCTTTTTCATTTTACCTCCTAGTACAAATATGTTTTTATATTTATATCTATGTCCTTCAAAATAAAAAGCTGCAAACACTTCTTATCTTGTAATTTTATATATCAAAAGCAAATATTTTTCCTTCACTTTATTAGCCCTTTATATCAACATTGCACGTTCGAAACCGAGCGTGCAATATGAAATTTATAATTTAAATCCTAGTAATCATAGTCCCCACATTATTCCGCAAGGAATACCCATATAGCAGGAGCAATACCATATTCAGCAGCTGTAATCGCTACATTTGGTTGAGCCGTACCATTATGGTCTATGCACTCTGCTTGTCCTGAGGTACTATTAGGTGAACGTAGTCGCCAGTAGCCTACCCTACTCATATTATTATCCATACATGCGCCTGTTGCTATAGCATAATCAGTTACCTTTTTTAATGTACTTCCTATTAAAACATTTCCGTAAGTAGAGCATTCAAGATAACTTAATAAGAAAACTCTATCTTCTGTATCAGCAGAAGCATTTGGATTATCCTCATATCTTGTACTTGCAGCACTGTTATCTACTGTTACTTTATGAATTAATTGTTTTTGCAAATTTGGAAATGCTGTTTGATAGAATGTTTCAATTAACCAAGTCCTTACAGCACTTTCTCCATACTTACTGTTTGTAGCATCATATGCCATATTTGTAATAATGCTTTCACATAATACTAGAGCATCGTTACCTTTTGTTTCAAGAATTTTCCAAATAAGAGGCTTCACTTCAAAATAATATTCTGTAGTACCCACTTCTTCATCATTTGAGAATTTATAATAACCTTTAAATGGAGCTGCGGTAATTTTAGCATACTTTTTGCCATCACTTCCTAAATAATATCCATTTTCTCCTGGTGTTGGAGATGGAATGGTTACACTTTTTGGTTTGATGGTTTGTGGATACTCCCCAAACTGAATATAGCCACCAGTTGGATTAAGAGTACCATCTTGATTTACCCTTATATATCCTTTCCCCTCAATATTAGTATCAAACCATTTTGCATAAAGAGTTTGTGTTACATTTTGTGTTGTACCAGGTGAAACCCAACGTTTAATTCCATTTCCATCTGCACGAGTAATACGCACAGCAGTTGCTGGATCTATAGTTGTATACCAACCCATGAAAACTTTACCTGAACCACTATGTGTGGCTACTGGGAATTGATTAAAATATGGGGAAGCATCTGTAATCTCTTGACCAGTCCACATCTCTTGTGTGTCTGTAATTGCATTACCACCATTTGCATTAAACGATACTATACATTTAATAGCTTCCCAACGTGCCTCAAATTTTGTTATAGAACCATCATTCGTGCGTTGATATTCTGCTTCTGCTCCTTCGATTTTGGAGGAAGTATCTTTATCATACCAACCACTAAAAATATAGCCAGGATTAGGGGTTGCCTTTAATGTAATCAAAGTATATGCTTCACGTGGACCTCCCCCTTCAACTGCTCCTCCTATTAAACCACCAGCTAAAGGCAAAGCTGATACAGAAATCTCAATTTGTTGAACTTGCCATTTTGCAGTTAAATTTACATCAAAAGCAGGCATATTAAATGTCACTTTTTTATCGTTATAGATTTTTACATTATCAGCATCAAACCAGCCCAAGAAATCATAATAAGCATTACTACTTGTTTCTATGGTTACTTCGGTGTTATAGTCATAAGGATTAGAGCCAGTTGTAGTTATTAGGGTTGTTTCTATATTATGATTTACATTTACATTATATGATCTAACAGTCCACTTTGCTTCAACAGTTACATCAGAATCTGGCATAGTAAAGCTATATTCCGTTTGAGTTCCCTTATTTGTGACACCTTCAAACCAGCCATCAAACCAATAACCATTTGGATTAGCATGCGTTACTGCTAATGTTACGCCTTCGCCATATTTTATCATTCCCTCACTGCCTTCTATTTTCTCACAAGATACTGTACCTGCTGCTTCAATATTTTTTACTATTGTTAACTTATATTCCTTAATTGACCATTTTGCAATTAAAGTTATAGCGCGAGAAGGCATAGTGAAGCTATACTCTAAAGCTGTTGATATTGCTGGTTCATCTAAATTTTCAAACCAACCATCGAAAATATATGCACTTTCTTTATTATTTGTTGCTTTTAGGACTACTTTACTTTTATAAGCATAATTTCCTGCACCAGAAAGAGTGCCAGCACCAGAATTATTGGTATTTGTTTTTACATCATATTTTGCATATTCCCATTTTGCAGTCAGTGTGCTATCAACATCAGGCATAGTGTATGTATAAGGTGATTTATTACTATCAGCTATTTTATTTTCTCCTTGATACCAACCAAGGAAAACATAACCAGCATTAGCTTCTGCTATTATTGTTACTTTACTACCACTAGCTTTTTTCCCTGCACCAGAGATAGTTCCAGCCTCAGAATTATCGTTAGTTAAAGTTAATGTAACATTACAATTTTGGAATATTTTCAATGTATATATTTGGCTCTTTTTACCATCTTCAGACTTTACTTCGACATAAAAAATATTTTCACCATCTACTAGGTCTGTCAATTTAGCACTAAAACTTACAGCGCTTGCTTCTTTATTATTTTCATCTGTATATACTTTCCAGTTTGCACCTTCTGAAGCAGATAAGATATTAGCTAAAATTATCTCGTCATCATCTGTAACTTCTAACATCAAGTCAAGACCATTCATTTGTCCACCTTGTACTGATGTTATGCTAGCTTCTCCACTTAATTGTGGTGGTTTGTCATCGTCTGGCTCTTGATTTTGAGAGTTCGTGCAACCTGAACAAGCTGCTAATGCACCAGCAGATAAGACTATCAATAATAATAAAACAATGATTAAAATACTTCTTTTTTTCATTTTTACCCCCTGTATGATAACAGATGCTATTAAGTAAATTTTACCCTAGAAAATAAGCACTTGTAAATACTGCAAGCTTAAATTTTTCATTTTTCAGATTAAAAAGTTAATTCCAAAAGTAAGTGCACGCTCATTAGCAAAAATTTTAGCCCTTTGTATAGCTATTCAAGACTCCTTTCATTTCTATCTTAGGACCATTTGTTTTAAGTTATTCAAGCTAAAATCATTTGCAAAATGGCTTAATTATTAATTGATGATTTGTTTTTATCTCGCATAGATATTATCTTTTGATCTATTTTCTGCATGAGCTTTAAAAACCAATATCCAGCAATCAACACGCCAGTTAAGCCAACAACATAAACAAAAGCCGATAAATATGGATTTGGAATAAAAATAATATAATAAATATTATGATGTCCGTTGAAAGCTAGACCGAAAAATGATGTATCAAATATGGCATTATGTATAATCATAAATAAAACTGTCGAATATATAATAGCCGATGCCTTAATGCAATTTTTTATTGTCAGTTCTATTTTTTCACTAAGCAATAAATAAATACCTAAAAATGCCGTTGTAAAATGCGTAAACCAACTAACTGTAATAAAGAAATAATTTCTTTCCCATGATGCATATGTAATTGCTTCCCCTAGTCCTGCTACTATCATTCCAAGTGAGAGCATAGCAATTAATAAATACATATGTTGCTTAAAAGATTTTGGCAAAAATAATGTAAAAAATACCATAATAAATATAAATGGACTAACATTTGCTGTAGGAAGCAAGTTCATAGTATTCCAACCATTAAAATTTTTTACATCTAAATAGTAAGCCTCTATAAAAAGAAGTATGTGTGGAATAAATATTAATAAAGTTAAAAAAATGGTGGTAAATTTATACGGCAGCCTATCTTTAAATCTAAAAATTATGTACATACCACATACAAGATACAATAAAGCAATAATTAAATTAAATATATTCCAAATCATTACACTACTTAAATACTTATTCCGTGATTTTAATTTTAAGCCTAGAAAAATATAACATGTTTTTTGCTTTGCGTATTGGCTATTTGATTCAAGTTTAACATGTTTTTTGCTTTGCGTATTGGCTATTTGATTCAAGTTTAACATGTTTTTTGCTTTGCGTATTGGCTATTTAATTCAAGTTTAACATGTTTTTTGTATATTGTAGATAACCACTTGTCAAAAAAGCACAAAAACGGACATTTATATGGAAATGTCAATGGATTTGACAAATTTTAATATAGAAATGTCAATGCTTTCGCCTCTAATTTATATGGAAATGTCAATGAAAATTACATTATTTTATATAGAAATGTCAATGAAAGCTTGAAGATAGCCTTTATTTAGTATACAATTAATGTAATAAAACTAAGTTATTTTTGAGAAAAACCTACTGTTTAAAGTGAAAGGAGTCATTTGTTATGTTATATCGTAAAATCACCGAAACCATTGTTGAGCATTTTAAGAGTAAATCTTCTAAAATTTTACTCATAGATGGAGCTAGACAAGTTGGGAAAACCTATATTGTACGCCATATGGGCAATAAGCTTTTTGAAAACTTCATAGAATTAAATATGCTAGAAGACTCAATTGGTAGGCAGCTATTTAAAAATGTTTCTACCGTAAATGATTTTTATTTACAAGTCAGCATGCTAGCAGGAAACAAAATGGGCACCATAGATGATACTTTAATTTTCATTGATGAAATTCAAGCATATCCACATCTTCTAACACTGTTAAAATTTTTAGAACAAGATGCTAAATTCACATATATTGCTAGTGGCTCACTTCTTGGAGTCACTTTGTTAGAGACTACGTCTATTCCTATGGGTAGCATATCAAAAATTAGGATGTTCCCTTTAGATTTTGAGGAATTTTTATATGCTAATGGATTTAATAGCTACTCAATTGATATGCTTAAACAAAAATTTCTTAATCAAGAGTCGCTTGATCTCTCTACACATAATAAGCTGCTTGATTTATTTAAAAAATATTTACTAGTAGGCGGATTACCAGAATGTGTTAATACTTTTATCAAGGATCAAAACATCCAAAAAGTTCGCACTCTACAAACTGAAATACACAATTATTATGCAATAGATGCAGCAAAATATGATTTTGAGAAAAACTTAAAAATTCGCAGGATATATGGTATGATTCCGTCTAATCTTGAAAACAGGAAAAAGCGTGTATTTGCTCAAAAAATTGAAAACATACGTGGTAAAACATTTTCACACTATCAAGATGAATTTGATTATCTCATAAGTGCTGGAATTGCGCTAGACATTAAAGCTGTATCTTTACCTACCTTCCCCCTGGTTCAATCCTCTGGTAAAAATTTGTTAAAACTATACTTAAATGATGTTGGACTTTTAACTAATATCTTGTATGGACATAATATTACTGCCATACTAAATGATGTAAAAAGCATTAATCTTGGCTCTGTATATGAAAATGTGGTTGCAAGTGAGTTAATATCAAATGGGCACAAGCTTTTTTACTACGACAACAAGAAAAAAGGTGAAGTGGATTTTTTAATAGATGATTACGACACTCTCTCTGTTGTTCCTATAGAAGTAAAATCTGGAAAAGACTACACGCGCCACAGCGCCCTTAGTAACCTAAGTACCAGTGAAAATTATAGCATCAAAAAGGCATATGTATTATCAAATGATAGAATAATAAAAACAAAAGATAATATTATTTATATGCCTATTTATTTTTCTATGTTTCTATAGCATAACAAGTCTTTACGGTTATATATATCATAAAATAAACCATAATTTATACCCGATTAGATATAATTTGTGTTTCAAAATAGTATTTATACCCGATTAGGTATAAATATGAAAAAAATAATTGACAATGCACCCAATAGGGTATAAAATAAAAATATGAATGAAATAGCAAAATTTATAAAAAAAAGCAGGAAAAAAGCTGGTTTAACTCAGCAAGAATTTGCACTTCGTTCTGGTCTTGGACTTCGATTTGTACGAGAACTAGAGCAAGGCAAAGAAACTGTTCGTATGGACAAAGTTAACCAAGCATTAGCGATGTTTGGTATGCAAGCAGTTCCTGGCATCAAGAGGTTTAGCGATGAACTCTAGAAATGCATATGTGTATGTGCGAAATACCTTTGCTGGTACTTTATCAGAAACCGATGAGGGCTATATTTTTGAGTACGATAACAATTATTTACTTTCAAATGATTGTACCCCTGTATCTCTTACTCTACCACTTAGATCAGAGCCATATAAATCAACTGTTTTTTTTCCGTTTTTTGATGGGCTAATACCTGAGGGCTGGTTGTTAAACATCGTAACACGCAATTGGAAAATTGATAAAAATGATCGCTTTGGTCTATTACTTGTCGCATGTAAAGACAGCATTGGTAATGTAGGCATTAAAGAGGCAAAGTTATGAACTGCTTGCATTGTGGAACTCAAATAAATCCAAAAATTGCTTCTCAAGAAGAAATTAATTATTCATGGCACAACAGATGTGTAAAAAATTTCTTTGACACTACCTCTATGCCAATCATAGATATAAGCGAAAAATCATTACAAGCTCTTGTTGAAGATAATGTGAATAAAGGTTTTACTGTAACTGGTGTACAAAAGAAAATATCTCTACACCTATCTTTCGTTGATAAGCCAAGATTGACATTAGTTAACTATCCCACTGGATACATTTTAAAACCACAAGTTAAAGAATTTGAAAATCTACCTGAAGCTGAATTTTTAGTAATGAAAATGGCTGCTCTAACCGGAATAAAAACTGTACCATGCGCACTAATAAAAATTAATAATGACATCGCATATATTACAAAACGTATTGATAGAAAACAAAGTAATGGAACTATTCAATTATTGGCTATGGAAGACTTTTGCCAGTTAGATCAACGTCTCACTCAAGACAAGTATAAAAGCTCGTATGAGCGATGTGCGAAAGTAATAATGAAATATTCACATCAAAGCGGACTAGATTTAACCGAGTTTTATTTGCGTTTAATTTTTTCCTTCATCGTAGGCAATTCAGATATGCATTTAAAAAACTTTTCACTAATAGAAGAAGAGCAAAGTAGTCAAAAATATATGCTTTCCCCTGCTTACGATTTATTACCAGTAAATATTTTGATACCAGAAGATACCGAAGAATTTGCTTTAACTATGAATGGAAAAAAGCGTAATCTTAGACGAAACGATTTTTTAAAATTTGCCAATACATGCCAAATTCCAAACAATGTAGCAAATAATTTAATTAATTTAGTATTATCAAAAGAACTTGTATATTATGATATGTGCGATAAATCGCTACTTTCTGATACATTAAAATCTAATCTTAAAAATCTTATCGGTAATCGTATAAATAGGTTAAAAAATTAACTTCATAATCGTGTTTTTTTATAATAAAAAGTGAAAAACTTCGGCTAATCCTTGTCAAGCTATAAGATTAGCCGAAAAAATATTGATTTTTACTTCCCCTACAATGTATAATATTATTAGCATTTAGCAATTTTTAGGAGCATAAAGATGAAATATATTACACGACATTTAGAAGAGGTCATTATTAAGTTAAGCGACTCTTTCCCTGCAATTCTACTAACTGGGCCCAGACAAACAGGCAAAACTACAATGCTACGTATGCTTGCTGAAAAAGAAAATTCAGGGAGGAGATATGTGTCTCTAGATGATTTAACTGCTCGTGAATTAGCAAAAAATGATCCTGCTTTATTTTTAGATATACATAAACCGCCAATACTTATTGATGAGGTTCAATATGCACCTGAATTATTTACATATATCAAAATACATATAGATACATATCTAAATCCAGGTGACTTTTGGATGACTGGATCACAAATTTTCAGTTTGATGCGAGGAGTTCAAGAGTCTTTAGCTGGACGTGTTGCTATTCTTAGTATGTCTCCTTTATCTCAACGCGAAATTGCTAAAAAGCCATCTAGTATATTTGATATCAAGCTTGACTCTCTAGTGGATACAAGTTCAAATTTACAACCATTAGATACACTTGAAATATATAATAATATTTGGAATGGCTCTATGCCTGGGTTAATTAGTGGTCTTTATGCCGATAGAGACATATATTACTCATCATATCTTGCCACATATATTGCACGAGATGTTAAAGATATATCAAGTGCAGTCGATGCTCTTAAGTTCAATAGATTTATCACTGCAGTGGCAGCACGCACATCTCAATTGCTTAACTTTCAAGCAATTGCTAATGATGCTGAAATAACTGTTCAAACAGCCAAAGAGTGGATGAATATTTTAGAAACATTAGGCATTATTTTTTTACTTCACCCCTATTCAAACAATGTTTTAAAGCGTACAATTAAAACTCCCAAAGTTTACTTTTATGATACTGGGCTAGTTTGCTATCTAACCAAATGGTCATCACCAGAAGTCGCACTTAATGGCGCGATGAGTGGTGCTCTTTTTGAAAACTATGCTGTTTCTGAGATAGTGAAAGGTTACCAAAATATAGGAAAAGTGCCAAACTTATATTTTTATAGAGATCGCGATGGCAAAGAAGTTGACATTATTCTTGAAAAAGATGGGAAACTCCATCCTATAGAAATAAAAAAATCTGTAAATCCAGATATACGAATTACTCGCACTTTTCAAACATTAAATAAATATCCTCTAGAGATTGGAACAGGAGCTGTAATTTGTATGGCAAATAGTGTCAGTGCTTTTAATAAAGATAACCTTATCATTCCCGTTTGGGCTTTGTAATTATTTAACCTGCATAACCCTAAAACATATTTTCAAATCTTTAGTTTTAAAACTATTTGGAAAAGGCTTGTAAAAATTTTGACATCTTAAATAATAATCCAAGCAATTAAAGCTCCAATGATGGAAATAACTGATATTATTGCCACGATTGTCGTGGCGATAGCTGTGGTTTTTTGATACTTATAACCATGAAGCTTTGTTCTTAAATCTAGTTCTCTCTCGAAATTTTCAACAAATTGATAATATAAAACTTCTTGACCGCCATATTTATATATCGTAACTTCTAATTGATTATCGCTTTTATCATCATATTGAGATTTTGAAATAGGTTCCATTAAACCTAGTTCCAATAAAACTTTATATTCCTTTCCTCTAACCCTTTTCATCGTTTATTTCTCCATATTATCTTAAATTGCACTTTACTAAATGAGTCTTTACTATTCTAGCTTAAGTCGTAAAGCTGGAACTACACCTATATCTTTAGCAACAGCATATTTAACATCAGCTTCCCCATCAACTGTTCCTTCAAAACCAACAAAGCGCACTCTATCGCTATAAAAATAGTGAGGAGAACGCAGCCACCAACGACCATAACCTGCACTACTATCTGATTCAATCTGCACTCCTGTTGCCCTACTATAGTCACTTGCGACTCTGCGTCTTGAACTTGTAGCGCTAAGACCATAATGAGCTTCTGTAACTTCACAATAACTAGCTAAGAATATACGTCTACTATCATATGGGTTATCGTCGGCATATTGATTAGGGTCATATCCAGTGGTACTAGCGCGATTATCTACAGACTCTTCTGAAATTTTATCTTTTTGCTCAAGGGAAAACATTGTATTACAAAGTTCATTATTTAGCCAATCGCTTATTTCACTTTCTCTGTAATTATTAGCATATACTCCATTTTGCATGCCTTCAGACCAATCATTATATCTCTTGTTTGCAATTATACTTTCACATAGTAATAGTGCATTTTTATCACCATTAGTTAAAGTAAGTATTCTCCATTTGACAGGCTCTACCTTGAAAAAATAAACTCTACCATTATTGATATATTCATTATTTGAAAACCTACAATTTTTATCATATGGTACTGCAGATACTTTTGCATAATACGAATTATCTTTTCCTAGATAATATCTATCATTGACATCTTTTTCCGTTGTTACTTCAACATCATTTGCTTTAATTGTTTGTGGATACTCACCAAATAGTATGTAGTCGCCTGTAGGGTCTTCATTCCCAGCGGCATCTATTCTTGTAAATAACGGCTTAGTGCTTGAATCAAACCATCTTGCATAAAGAGTTATTTCTTCGCCTTCACTAAACCAAAGTTCTTCAGTAGTATTTGTATTATCTGCATTCCATATATGTAAACCATTGCCTTGACTATCTGTTATTTTTTTACCACCAGTTTTAGAGTTATACCAACCCATAAACTTCATATTTAAATTACTATGAGTAGCTACTGGGAATGCTTTTGCACTTGATATGCTATCTCCTGTAGTTATATCTTGTGCGCCATGTGTACTGTTTCCTGAATTAGCATCAAAGGTTACTCTACAAGTAGTCGGTACCCAATTTGCGATATATGATCTAACCCCTATGCTGCCTTTTTGTATTTCCACAGTTGTAGATTCGCCCTCTATATCCGTACCTGACCAACCTATAAATGTATATCCAGGTTTTATTGGATTATTCAAGGTAAAATTAGGAGTTTCAACTGTATAAGTTGTTCGATTTTGAGACGAAACATTTCCGCCAGCTAAGTCATATGTAATATTGTATGTAATAGGACTCCATTCAGCTACTAAAGTAGAATCTCCCTCATCTTGCCAATTACCAGTAAGTGCTATACGTCTCCATCCATCATATCGCCAATAGATAAATTCATATCCTTTTAATGCTTCAGTTGGTATGGGTTTTTCTAGCGAATAAGTGTCCCCATATTTAATTGAAAAACTATTTAGAGCGATATAACCATCTTGTGGATCGTAAGTGATGGTATATACTCCTATTTCCCATATTGCTTTAAAGGTTTTAGGCTTGTTAGACATAGTAAATGTATATGTTAAATTAGCATCAGTCGACACCTTCGTTTCATTTTCATCATATAAACCAATTAACACATAACCTTTATTTCTTTTAGCTTTGATGGTCACTTCACTACCATAATCTTTATTGCCACCACCAGATAAAGTGCCAGCATCGGGATTAGTATTGTTTAAAGTTACCTTATATTGATTAGGGATCCATTTAGCATATAAAGTCATATGGCTAGGTGTTGTCCATTTGGGGACCCTACCTTTACCATCTGCATATGTATATGGCGTATCGCCATCAGGCCATTTACACCATCCGCCAAAGTTATGCTCGAATTTATCCGTTGCAACTGGAAAAGAAAAAGGTTCATCCATGGTCACTGTCCATGTGTTTTTAGAAACTTTTCCGCCTTTTGCATCAAGAGTAACAGTGTATTTATTTGCAGTCCAACTTGCGTATAATGTTGTGTCTTTTTTTATTGGAGCAGTAAAATCAAAAACATTTGTAGCATTTTCCTCTTTCCAGCCATTAAATGTGTAACCCATACGAGAAATCTCTTTACCATTTTTTAAAACAGTACCTTCTAAAACTTTTTCTTCTTTCGCATAAAAACTACCATCTTCGTTTAGATATGTAATTGTTGCATAAATCTTTTTATATATAGTTAATGTATATTTGTTGTAACAAGACTTTCCATATCTTGGGTCACCTTCATTTGTAGTTACTTTGATATAAAAGACATTCTCGCCATCTTCAAGTGCTACAATTTGTGAAATTTTTGCAGTATAATCTGAGTCTGAATAAAAGTCACAATAAGTGCCACCTGTTTTATACTCAAAATTATTATAAAAATCTAATTTATTTGTCTCCGGGCTCACTTCAAAATATATATTAAATCCATCAATGTTAAATGCTTCTACATTTATATTTTTTAGCCCTGTTATTGTTGCCCTATCGCTTGTATCAGTAGTGTTAGGATTTTCTTTTTCTTCAGTCCTGGCTTCTTTTCTATATGTAATATAATTTACTTCCAATACACCATTATCAATTACACCATTTAAAAATTCTTCACCACCTAAATAAAAAGTAACGGCACTACCAGAAACTGTGTAAGTCCCTTCTTTCCCTTTTGAATCTTTCCATTGATTATTATTAACAATCTCAATCCAAGCTAAGTTATCTAAAGAAAAATCTTCTCTTTCATAAAAATATGTTCCCAAAAGACCATTATCAGTTTCATTACTAGGTGTTTTTTCCTCTCCACAAGAAATTAAAACAAATGCTAAAAAAACAAGTGATAATATTAAAGCTACTACAGTAAAAATGTTTTTCTTTTTCATAAAAAGCTAGTATCCTCTATATTTTTGCGTTTGAGATTATATACATTATTTCAAAAAAGAAATGCTCATTCCCTTTTAATCTCTCTCTAACATATTCCTTCTGCAGCATAAAAGTCAAGCATATGGACTTGCATATAAAAAGGGACTTTCTTAATAAAAAAAGAGAACTCACAACAATCCTAGCAAAAGAAATCTCTAAAACAATGAAAAAAGTTATTGTTCCTTAATGTTTTTGATTTTTTAAAACATAATCGTAGTTTGCCTTAAATTCTTGCGGTCTGTACATTGTGGCATAATTATCGTATGAATTACCTGTCATAACATTTCCATTAGATATGTTATAGTTTTCTTCTGCCTCCACAACTTCTTGTTCTTTCGTAACATTTTGAAAATTATCTTCTTTTTCAGTGCTTGTAGCTTCTTTTACAATATAATTGCACTTCGAACATTTCTTATCATCGTCAAACATTAGCACACCACATTCTTCACAATACTTCATAAAAATCCTCCTCTCGAGCTAAAATTACTCATTTTCTCTTCTTTTATTCAATTTTACCCCACTGCTTTGTCAAGAGGGATTTCTGCATTTTATGTAAATTTGCAAAAATGAGTTAAATTCGGAAATAATTGACTGAATAAATCCGCCACTCTAGAAAAATAGGTTGTATTCATCCTATTTTTTGTTTTATAATAATAGCAGGAGGTAATAATTATGAATATTAATACTAATATGGTTGTATCTATGACTGAAGCAAATCAAAACTTCTCCAAAGTAGCAAAACTCGTAGATGAGAAGGGCATAGCTGTCATTGTAAAAAATAATGCACCTCGCTATGTTGTCATAGAGTTTAAGCAACTTGAAGAAGAGAAACTTGCCTCAAATGAGGATATTTTGACCTTATCAAACCGCTTTATGGATAAGAATCGCAAAGCTTATCTAGAACTTGCAAAATGATTGGTTTAAGTAAAGAGCAAGTTATACTACTTCATCAGCAACTTATAAAAGAAACTGGTGGTATGAGCGGGATTCGCGATGAAGGGCTACTTGAGTCTGCTCTCAAATCTCCCTTTGTAACATTTGAAGGGGCTGAATTATATCCTTCCATTTTGCAAAAAGCCGCAAGGCTTTGCTATGGACTTGTGGCAAATCATCCTTTTTTTGATGGCAACAAACGAATTGCAGCTCATGTAATGTTAATTTTCCTTTCTTTAAATAATGTCGAGCTGGAATACACACAAGATGATCTCATTAACATAATCTTAAGTGTCGCTAAAGGAAATGCAGATACCTCTACTCTTCTCCAATGGATTCACAAACATCTTCAATAGAACTAAACCAAAAAATAGTTATCCAACATAAGAATTGTACCAATGACTAATTTACAGGTCGCCATATCATAACTCCATTTTTAACATGTTTTATATCCTAGTCTAAACTTTTATAAAAATTATTCTGTGCAATTTTATATAACATTTGGGAAAAACTCAATATTAAAACCATAAATCTAATAATTGTTAAGTCTAATGTTAGGTCTAAATATGACCTGTAAGATTGCTCTTTTGTATACAAAAAAGGTCTTGTGATATATAATAAACTATATGGAAAAAGATTATTTACCAATAAACCCAACACCAATTTCTGAAGCTGAGGCTTTGCAAAAAAATGCCAATGTTTTAGCCTTCATTGGAGATGCTGTTCAAACACTATACTCAAGAACTAAGGTTTCGGATATGCATGATTACACTACGGGTACACTACATAGAAAAGTTGCTAAAGAAGTTTGTGCAAAAGCACAAGCAAAGGCTATAAAAGCTATAATTGATGGACTAAATGAACTTGAAATTATGGTATATAAAAGATCAAGAAATGTGACAAAACCCAGCAAGTCTAAAAATGCAGATTCTGCTGATTATAATATTGCATCTGGCTTTGAAGGCCTTATTGGATTTTTATACCTTATAGGAAACCATGATAGATTAAAAGAACTTTTAGAAAAGGCATATGAATTAAATAACCCGCCTTGTGTCGAGTAGACTGTAATTTGCATTAACCTTCTAAAAGACATATCGTTAATAGCAACTAAAAAAATTAATAATCTCTTTGCATTGTATGATATATTAATCAATAGCTTACATGCTAAGCAGAACACGACAATCAAAATTTATAAAAATAAGAGGAATATAATATGTTAATAAATGGATTTAATGCAGTACAAGAAGCTTTAGATGCTGGTACAACAATAGAAAAGATATATATTGAAAAAGGTGCTTTTTCAGAAAAACTAAGAAAGATTTCTGCCATTGCAAAAGAAAGAAAAATTCGCATATTCTATTTAGAAAAAGAAGAACTTGAAGCGATGGCTAAAATGAAGGTGCAAAAGGTCCTTGCTGAAATTACAGACTATAAATACTTTACGCTAGATGAAATCTTAGCTCAAAATGAAAAACCACATTTAATTTTGCTACTTGATGGCGTTCAAGATCCTCATAATTTAGGTGCTATAATTAGAGTAGCAGATTGTGCAGGTGCCACTGGAGTTGTAATACCAAGACATAGAAGTGTCACTGTAAATGATACAGTTATTAAAACATCTGCAGGCGCTACTGCTCATGTTAAAATAGCGAAAGTTACAAATATCAATGACACTATACGAGAACTGCAAGATAGATTTATAACAGTCTTTGCTACTGATATGGAAGGCGATTTAATATATGATGCAAATCTTGATGGCGATGTCGCTATAGTCATAGGTGGTGAAGGCCTTGGCGTAAAAGCTTTGACTAAAAAGCTTGCAGATGGTGTTATTTCCCTTCCCCAACTTGGAAAAATCAACTCACTAAATGCATCAGTGGCAGCTGGTATAGTTTTGTATGAAGCCGTAAGGCAAAGGATATAAAGGAGTTATATTTTTGAGTAAAAAGAAAGAGAAAGAAAGACAACCATTAAGTTCAAAAGAACTTGAAGATTTTCTAAAAAAAGCAAAACAAGGTTCACGTGAGGCACAAAATCGCTTAATTGAAAATTATGAAAATTTAATTTATCAGGAGCTTAGCAATTTAACAGCAACTTCTTCTTGCAAAATAGATGAATCAGAAAAACAAGACCTTCAACAAGAAGGAAGGCTAGCTGTACTACGGGCTATTGAAGCTTATGATAAAACAAAAAATCAAAGTTTTTTTTATTTTGCACAAAAATGCATTAAAAATGCAATGTTAGACTGGTTTAAAAAAGAGCAAAAAGCTCCAACAAGTAGATTTAATACGTATGAAAAAAAGAAAAATAATAACAATGATGACAAAGATGATGGCGATGAAATCTTTTTTACTACAATTAATTTTACTGGTAAACTAATCCACGAAGAAGATCTAGAAAAAATAGAAAATATTTTTAAAAACACATTGTCTGAGCGAGAAAGAAATGTTTTTGAACTTTTTACAAATGGCAACTCATATAAAGAAATTGCAGATGCACTAAATATAACCGAAAAACAAGTAGATAATGCCCTTAGAAAAGCTAGGGAAAAACTAAAAAATAACGACAAAATTAAAGAAATTCGAGAAAGACTTTTAAAAAATAACGCTATCATTAAAAAAGAATAATATAAGGAAATAAAGAAAATGAAATTAGGAATAGTAGGATTGCCAAATGTTGGGAAAAGCACACTCTTTAATGCTTTAACAAAGGCTGGAGCAGCTGTAGCAAACTACCCCTTTTGCACTATAGAACCAAATGTCGGAATGGTCCCTGTACCAGATGATAGACTATATAAACTTGGAGAGCTTTTTAACAGCAAAAAAATCATTCATGCAACAATTGAATTTTTTGATATTGCAGGTTTAGTTAAAGGCGCAAGCAAAGGTGAAGGTCTTGGAAACAAGTTCCTGTCACATATAAGAGAAGTTGATGCTATCGTTCATGTAGTTAGATGTTTTAAAAATGACAACATCACCCATGTAGATGGCGATGTCGATCCAATTAGAGATATTGAAACAATAAATATGGAGCTCTGTCTAGCAGATTTGGAAACCTTAACTCGCAGAATGGATAAAACTAAAACTGCAATGAAAAGCGGAGATAAGAAGTATTTTAGAGAATATGAAGCAATGGAAAAAGTTTATAAGGCACTAGAGCAAATGAATGGTGCAAGAAGTGTAAAACTATCAGAAGAAGAGAAAGAAATTATAGATGATTGCTTCCTACTTACAAATAAAAAAGTTTTGTATGTAGCAAATATTTCAGACTCCGATAATCCTGAAAATGAATATGTACAAAGAGTAAAAGAATTTGCTAGCAAAGAGGGTAATGAAGTGGTCGCTTTATGTGCTCAAAATGAAGCAGATCTTCAAAGTTTAACTGAAGAAGAAAGGCAAATGTTTTTAGAAGAACTTGGACTAAGTGCCTCTGGCTTAGATGAGCTAATCTCTAAGTCATATACTCTACTTGGTCTTATGAGTTATTTAACTGCAGGTGAAAAAGAAACAAGAGCTTGGACTATCCCTATTGGGACTAAAGCTCCACAAGCTGCTGGAAAAATCCACACTGATTTTGAAAAAGGTTTTATTCGTGCTGAAGTCATAAACTGGGAAGAGCTTGTAGCTCTTGGAAGCTGGACAGCCGCTAAAGAAAAAGGCAAAATCAGAAGTGAAGGCAAAGACTATGTGTTTAAAGAGGGAGATGTAGTCTTATTTAGATTTAATGTTTAACCTAACTGTATTAAAAAAACAAAATCAGATGTGAAAGCAAAGACCTATGTCCTCAAAGTAAGGAGATGTGGTCTTATTTAGATTT
>JAAZJD010000091.1 GCA_012800525.1 Clostridiales bacterium | reverse complement strand
GTTTTTTTACTGCCAGTATCAGCCAAAAAAAAGAGAGAACCAAAATTGGGACTAAACAAAAGATTGCACTTACTCCTAAGCCTCTCGCTGGGAAAATTCAGTTGCACTTAACATTAGACTTAACAAATGCGCATTTTAAAATTTTATAGGGAATTACAAAAAAGGAAAAACCCTTATAAGCTAAGGATTTTGTAGGTTATACAAACAGTGGACATTTGGTTTTTTGCTATTTCAATTGCATGTTGGTCTCGTTGTTTAAAAATTTCATTTTCTCGTTTTTCGTAAAATAACACGAATTTTAGATATTTCATTTTCATAAAGTTTTAATGGTTTTCTATGTATTTTATCGGGCTTCTATTATAAGCAATGTTATTGATTGTTTTTAGCATTATTTCATCTAGATTTAGCATCAAGTGAGGTTTTCAATGCTAGAGATTAACTCCTGTTGAATAATTATTAAAATTACAAACTAACATGTTTTTTAATTAGTTTGTTGTCCGCAACAGTTCTTATATTTCTTACCACTTCCGCAAGGACATAGCTCGTTTCTTCCAGGAGTCTTTTCTTTTGTTATTGGTTGCAAATGTGAATGTTTAGTAAAATCAATAGTAGTGCATGAAGGTATTCTAAATGAAAAAACAGTTTTGCCCATGTAATTAGTAACTGCAAAATCTCCTATCCCTATAATGTCCATTCCTATTAACATATCACAGCCTGAAAGAGTGCCTTCATAGACAAAAAGTTTTTGAATTAAAATATGATTAGGAAGATATAAATCTACATAATAGCAATTAGCATCAATATCGCCAGAAGCAGTTGATATAGGCTGAATAGAAACAGGCTGTAAATCTAACTTACCAGCAACATTTTTATTTATGACTGAACGAGTTGCCCCTGTATCCCACAATGCTAAAGCTTGGGTAGGTTCGCTATTAGAATCAGAAACACCCACTAAAACATTGTTTTTTAGAGTGTTTGATAAACCTTTGTAAGTTGTAGTAAATGTGCGACCAACAGTCATGAGTATTTTAATAAAACGCTACATTTGGCGTATAAAAATAAGCTATTCTATTTTTAGGATCAGAACATTCTTGAATTAAAAAAGTCCCAAGTTTTTCAGTCTTTATCGTAGTGGTGTATGCTTCATCAAAGGTATCATAAACAGCGAGAACCGCTTGGTCTTTTATAACCACGAATCTGTCTTTGTGTTTTTCATACAAGTCATCAAAATTCTTTTTAAAGAACTCATAATTTTTATTCGTCATTTATATTCACCTCTAACTTAATTATACTATTGAATATGTGTTTTAGCAATTAACATTGTTTTAGTCTTTTTGTATTATTGGAGCGGAAGACGGGAATCGAACCCGCGTCTATAGCTTGGGAAGCTATCGTTCTACCATTGAACTACTTCCGCATGGATTTAATTATATTGCCTTTATAATTTTTGTGCAATAAGATTTTTGTGCTTAAAGGCTCACTGTAAAGTGTAAAGCAATTTGACCTATCTAAAGGGCTCACTTAATTTTACGCCTTGTGCACTTAAAGGCAATGCATTCATAAGGTTTTTTTAGATAAAGAAAGGTGGCTATTGATTTTCTAGCTTTTGTTTTTCTTTATATTTGTATGCTTCAATTTCTTCTTTAGTAAGGATTGTATTTTTATATCCATGGCATCCAAGGTATGCATCAAAGAAGGTTATTGCAGCTGCACTTGTCATAATGATATTGCTTCTTGGAACTAGACTTGCAACATGCTCTCTATGAAGTTCAAGGTCTATGACTTTGTTGGTTTCAAAATCAAGGGTGTTTTGAAGTTGATGTATAGATGGAATTGGCTTTAGTGTGGTTTTTATTACAATTGGCATACCATTTGAAATTCCACCATTCATTCCACCATTGAAGTTATTATTTGTTGTAACTTTTCCTTCTTCATCAATGACAAAAGAGTCTGTCACTTCAGAGCCTCTTGAATATCCAAAATCAACACCATGTCCAATTTCAAATGCTTTAACTGCTGGTATTGCAAAGAAAAAGCTTGCAAGGTTGCTTTCTAAGTTATCAAAAATAGGGGAACCATAACCTGCATCTAAACCAACAATTGCAGTTTCAATACTACCCCCTATACTATCATCTAAAGCATATATGCTAGAGATGAGGGAAGTCATAAGTTTTCTTGCCTCTTGTGATATTGTAGGAAATGAGCTTGAGTTTAATCTTTCCACTAAAATAGGATCAATTTGTACTCCAAATGATTCATCTTTCACTTTACCAATACTCTTTATATGTGAAACAACTTCAATTCCTTTATATGCTAAAAAGTCAGCACACATCATCCCAAAAAACACGATAGGTAAAGTTAATCTTCCAGATAGGTGGCCACCCCCTCCCATATCAGCAGCATTATTAAATCTTTGCATTGCAACATAGTCTGCGTGTGATGGTTTTGGTGGCTCTTTTTTGTTATCAATTGGTTGATAGTTAGGATTTGCAAATAACACTGTGATTGGAGAACCGTTAGTTATTCCTCTTGTTACACCAGAGATAATAATAGGTCTATCATCTACTCTCTTTACAGGTGCAAAAGTTATAGAGCCTTGTCTAAGTTTTAAGCCAAGATTAATTCTATCTAAATTTATTTCTACTCCTGCTGGGAAATTATGTAAAGTTCCACCGACATATTCTCCGTGAGCTTCTCCAAAAATTGATAATTGAATGTTTCTACCCCAAATTGAACTCATGTTTTTACCTCATATAATAATGTTATTGGAAATTAACCAGTGCAAATGGCTCACCATTAGTTGTATATATTCATTTTGAATCGCATTTGCTTTTAGTATTACTAACACTTATTCTAACATTTTAAGGACATTTATGTCTATATAGAAGCTTTGATATTTTAGTTTTTAAAAGTTGTGTTAATTCCCAATCTAAGTGTAACTGCGACTCGTTTTCAAAAATTGTGCTTACTCTGAAAATAGATAGTTTTCAAAAGTTGAAACTTAAATAGTCTTTTAAGGGAGATAAGAACTATGGTTTTGTTGTCTTGTAATTATGGTATGTTTTTAAAAATATGGCTTTACTTATTGACTTTAATTTATATGAGGGCTAAACTTTAGGTATAAATACAGACTATTTGGTGCGAAAGCATAACGAGGAAGTGCAATTTTGCCGCTGCCCCCGCAACTGTATGAGAATGCGATTAAACCAATGACTCTAGTCGTGAAGGTCGCAAGAAGATTTCTTCTATCTAGCCAGGAGACTTACCAAATAGTATTACAAAGATTTTCGGTGCGGAAAATCTGGATACCTCTCTAAACGAGTGGCAGATTTTTTGTGCTAGATAAATAACGGGAGGTTTTTTTATGAAAAAAGGAAGAAAAATTTTAGTAGTTAGCTTAATGTTAATAGCAATTGTGGTATCTTTATTTGCATTTACAGCATGTAAAGATAAGGTAAATCCTAATGAAAAAACAGTGACATTTATTGTTGTAGATGAACCAGAAAAGGTAGAAGATCCATACAACCCTTCATATCGATCTACAAACACTGTGTTATTTGAAAAGGTATATACAACGGAAAAATCATATTTAATAGATTTGTTAAATTTAGCTAAAGATGATAAAGATACTGATTTTACGTTCTATAGTAGTCAATCACAATTTGGAACAAGTCTTGATGGATTTAAAGTCGGTGACAAAGAGTTTAAAGATAGAGAAGGGTATTTTGTAGCTCAATACACAAGCCTTGTTGAACTACAATATATTATGCCTGGACATAATTTATTCGTTAAAAAAGTCCAATATAACTCAAATGGTTATGGTGTAGATCAAATGCCATTAGTTGATGGAGCAACATATGTAATAGCATATCATCCTTGGGGTTCCTAATTTTTGAATAAAGGCAAGATTAAAACTAAATCTATTGAATATACTAAAAAGATAGTATTGATAGGTATGTTTGCCGCCACGATAACTGGTGGCAAATTTGCCTTAATGGCATTACCAAATATTGAAGTGGTAACACTACTTATTATGCTATACACTTATGTGTTTGGACTAGGGATGGGGCTTAGTGCAACACTGATATTTTGCACAGTTGAGATGTTTATTTTCCCAATTAATTCTTGGGTAATTTCATACTATATTTACTGGCCACTTCTTTCAATTGTGACCTTTATATTCAAAAAATTAATAATGAAAAATCGAGTTGTTGTTCCTTTGATAATAGCAGTAGTGCTGACTACAATGTTTGGAGTTTTGACATCTTTAGTTGATACTTTAGTATTCACAAGTCCTGATTTATATTGGAAAATGTTTACGGCTATGTATATTAGGGGAGTGCCATTTTTTGTGACACATATAGTTTCAAATGCATTAGTTGTGGGACTTGGATTTTTACCACTTTCAAAGGTTTTAATGAAATTAAAAGAGCAATTTTTCCCTAAAGAAAATGAGTTGAAAAATAAAGATATTTTGTAGTTTTTAATGTAAAATATTAAAAGATATGGTAACTGTTGCTTTGCATGTTACTTCTAAAATTAACTTTGTTGCTTTGCAAAGTATTGTTGATTACCTTTTGTTTGTTAATTTAGAGCATATAATATATAATAAAAAGCATAAGTTGTTTTTAGGTTAATTCTAAAATATTATAAGACCTAAAAAACATGGAAATATTTGATGAGTGAAATAATTAATTTTAAAAATGTCAGCTATGAATATAGGTCAGGCGAGAACTTCCACAGAGGAGTTATTGGTCTTAACTTTAGCATTCAAGAGGGTGAGTTTATCGCTATTTTAGGACATAATGGCAGTGGCAAATCTACATTGTCAAAGTTAATTAATGGTTTTTTAAAAGCTACTTTTGGTGAAGTCAATGTTTTAGGAATTAATCCAAGTGATGATAGAAGAATATATGAACTCCGTAGTCAAGTTGGTATGGTATTTCAAAATCCAGATAATCAAATGGTTGCAACTATGATTGAAGATGATTTAGCATTTGGGCCTGAAAATTTAGGAATTCCAAGAGAAGAAATTACTGAAAGAATTGATTGGGCTTTAGACATCGTAGATATGAAAGAATATAAAAATAAAATGCCAAACAAACTTTCAGGTGGACAAAAGCAAAGAATAGCAATTGCTGCAATATTATCAATGCGTCCTAAAATTTTAATCTTAGATGAAAGTACTGCGATGCTTGATCCAAAGGGCAGAAAAGAAGTTATGGCCACTATTAAAAAGCTAAATAAAGAACAAGGCTTAACAGTAATTTTAATCACTCACTATATGGATGAAGCTGTTGAAGCTGATAGAGTTTTTGTATTAAATCAAGGTGTCATCACAGTAGAGGGAACTCCAGCTGAAGTTTTTAAAGAAGTTAGAAAAGTTAGAGATGCAGGACTTGAACTTCCAATTCCATCACAAGTTTGTATAGAATTAATTTCAAAAGGTTATGATATACCTTTTGTTTTAACTGATGAAGATTTAGTTGATGCATTGATAGAACAAAAGCAAAGAAAGAGTAAGCAAAAGCCAGGCTTTAAGTTTAAATAAAGGGAAAGAGTTAATTAAGATGAAGCTAGTTTTTAAGCTTAAGTAAAGGGGTAAGAGTTAATTAAAGTGTCAGGCTTAAAGGGTAAGAATCAATTAAAGTAAAAAATTATCAAAAGCTAGGCGTTAATTAAATAAAGGGTAAGAATCGATTAAAAAAAATTAAAAGTCAGGCGTTAAGTTTAAGTAAAGGAATAAGATGTCAATTAAAGTAAAAAATTTATCATATGTATATAGTCCTAAAACACCTTATGAGCATAAGGCTTTAGAAGGTATCACTTTTACTATAGAAGAGGGTGAAACTGTTGGAATCATTGGCTCAACTGGTAGTGGCAAATCGACCTTAGTTCAACATTTTAATGCTTTAATAAAATTGCAAGAAGGTGAGCTTATGGTAAATGGCTTTGATCTTGCCGCAAAGAAAATAAACTACAAAGCTTTAAGACGTGATATAGGAATGCTTTTTCAATATCCAGAATATCAGCTTTTTGAAGATACTGTGGCAAAAGACGTTGCCTTTGGTCCAAAAAACTTTGGCTTTAAAAAAGAGGAGATAGATTTTTTAGTAAAAGAAGCTTTGACTTTAGTTGGTCTAGATTATGATGAGGTCAAAGATAAATCTCCATTTGAACTATCTGGCGGTGAAAAAAGAAGAGTTGCAATAGCAGGAGTTATTGCATCAAGACCAAAAGTTTTAGTTTTAGATGAACCTACTGCAGGGCTTGATCCTGTTGGAAAAAGAGAAATACTAGAACTTATTCATAATCTTAAAAATACATATGTAAAGACAGTCATTATGATTTCACACAATATGGATGAAATAGCAGAGTTTACAGATAGGGTTATCGTATTAAACGAAAGATATTTAATTCACTCTACAACCCCAGAAAAACTTTTCAGCGATCAAAATTCTTTAAATGGCACAGGTCTTAGATATCCTCATGTTGTTAGAATACAAAATTTGCTAAAAGAAAAAGGTGTAGATATTGAGCTTGAGAAAATGACGGTAGATAGCCTAATTGATGAAATAGAAAATAAAATACTCAAATAATTTGAGTGCAGTAAAGATTTAAATATAAATTGAAACGCTTAAAAAAATGAGTTTCAAAATATAAAAGGTAAAACGTGGCAAGAGATTTAACATTAGGTCAATATTATCCGGTAGAGTCGTTTGTTCATAAACTTGATCCAAGAATTAAGTTTATCATAATGACTGTATATATCGTTGGCGTGTTTTTAGTAAAGCATATATATGGCTTTGCTGTAGTTGCTGCTTTTGCAATTTTATCTACCTTGATTTCTAGAGTTCCAATTTTAAGTGTTTTAAAAAGTTTGAAGGGGATAATCTTTATTGTCATCTTTACTGCAGTACTAAATGTCTTTTTCCATACGGAGGGGAAAGTCTATTTTACCATTGGAAAACTTTTAATTACAGAGGGTGGTGTGTTTTTCGCTTTGAAGATGGCACTAAGACTAATACTTTTAGTTTTAGGAACAACTCTTTTAACCTATACAACTACACCAATGGCTTTAACTGATGGTCTTGAAAGATTAATGACTCCACTTACTTGGATTAAAATACCTGTTCATGATATTGCAATCATTATGAGCATATCTTTAAGGTTTATTCCAATCTTGATGGAAGAAGTTCAAAAGATTATGAAGGCACAAAGAGCTAGAGGAGCAGAGTTTGATAGAGGGGGTTTAGTGAAGAGGGCAAAAGCTTTGCTTCCAATATTAATTCCTTTATTTATCTCAGCATTTAGAAGGGCAGATGAACTAGCTTTAGCACTAGATGCAAGATGCTATAACGCCACTCCAAATAGGACTAGATATAAAAAATTGAAAATGCACTATAGAGACTTCATCGCATTTTTAGCAGGAGCAGCATATATAGTTTTAATAGTTGCAGTTAATAATAAATTTTGGATTCCCACTTTGACATATAGTTTTCCATTCATTTAACACATCCATATTTTCAAATTATGGTAATTTGGTTATGAAAAGATATAAAATGACAGTTGAATATTTAGGCACAAATTATAGTGGTTGGCAAAGCCAAGCTAAAGGTGTTGGTGTGCAGCAAATAATAGAGGCTACTTTAAGTGAGTTTTTTAAAACTGACATAAAAATACACGGTAGTGGTAGAACGGATAAAGGTGCTCATGCAAAAGGTCAAGTTGCCCATTTTGATATTGATACAAAAATAAAAGAATACAATATCATAAGAGCTGTTAACTTAATTTTACCAAGTGATATTCAAATTCAAAATTTAGAAATTGTAGATAATAATTTTCATTCGCAATATGATGCTAAAAGTAAAGTTTATGAATACAAGGCATATATTAGTAAGTACGAAAGGCCAACATTAGAAGTTGACCATGCAAGAATAATTCCACCAATAGATATGAATTTAATTAGAGAAAAGGCAAAGTTATTAGTCGGCACTCATGATTTTAAGGCTTTTTGTGCAGTAGGTTCTGCAATAAAAGATACAACTAGAACGATATATTCAATTGATGTTTTAGAACACGATGGTGAGATTATATTTAGATTTGAAGGCAATGGCTTTTTATACAATATGATAAGAATCATAGTTGGTACACTTGTGTTTTTAGGGAAAGGTGCAATTGCAAAAGATTCAATTGAAAAAATGCTAGAAACTGGTGATCGCGACTATGGTGGAAAAACATATGCAGCAAAAGGTTTAACTTTAAAAGAAGTTAAATATTAAAAAGTAGAGGAAAGATTATGGCATTAATTCAAGAAGAATTAAAAATAGTGAGTATAAAAGAATTGCTTTTTGATTCAAACAAAAATTTAACATTGCCACCATACCAAAGACCTTATAGTTGGAGCGTAAAGTCTGCTAATACATTGTTTACAGATATATATGAGGCTTTTAAAAATCAAGTTAAAGAGTATCGTATTGGTTCAGTAATTCTTCATAAAGAGGATGACCAAAAGAGTGAAGATGTTGAAGATGTATATAGGTATAATATAGTTGATGGGCAACAAAGGCTTACTACATTGTCTATATTACTTTGTTGTTTATTACCTAGTGATTGTGAAACAAACCAAATGTTAGATGCTAAATATTGTATGTTTTCTCAAAAGATAATTGCTGAGAATTACAGCGTATTATATAGAAGAGTTCAGGATTTGAACAAAAATGAATCTAAAGAATATCTAAAATATATTTTGGAAAATTGCACGGTAGTTCAAATTGTTACAAATAATTTGCAAGAAGCTTTTCAGTTTTTTGATTCGCAAAATTCGAGAGGAAAAGAGTTAGCTCCACATGATTTGTTAAAATCATATCATTTACGAGAAATGAGTGGAGAAAAACAAGATGCGAAAACAATAATAGAACACTGGGAGGATGAAAATAGAAGTCAAGAACTTGACGATTTGTTTAAAAATTATTTGTATCCTCTAACACGATGGTATAGATGTAAAAGCGGGTTAAATTATTCTGTTCATCAAATAGATTCTTTTAAGGGAATTAAAAAGGCTATAGGAAATGATGATATAGTAAAAAATGGAATATATAATCACTCAATTTATCATACTGCTAGCAATATCTTTATTGAAAAACATAATGAGGTTTATGGGCAGCCTCTGAATCAGTTTCAATTAACTCAGCCGTTAATTGCAGGGAAGAGGTTTTTTAGTTATACACTTCATTATAAAGGATTGCTAGAAAAAGAAATTCAAAAACGAATACTTGAATTTTCTAAGTCAGAGTCAATTCCCATTAGAGTTCCTGGTGACATATACATAAAACAGTTATATGAAAATTCTTTGTTGTTTTTTGCTGATAGATTTGATTTAGAATGTTTATCGGCTTCAGTAATGCGCATACTTTATTCTTGGGTATATTCGCTTAGATTAGTGATGCATTCAGTTTATCTACAAACAATTAATAAATATGCGGTAGGAAAACATGAGCGAATAAATGAGGGGTTAGATATGTTTGCTAAAATGTATGAGATGAAATGCCCCGAAGAGTTGAAGGCTATTGCACTTGAAGATCCCAATACTAAAAATAATAAATTCTTTAAAAATAACAAAAAAAATTATAGTGAAATATATATAAAACTTTGTAAATGGAATGGATGGAAAAATGAAGAGTAAAGAGCCATGTTTAATTAGTATATCAGAAATTTTTAATAAATTTAAATATGAAATCCCGATTTATCAACGCAATTTTGCCTGGACTGATAATCAAATAGAACAGTTAATCGATGATATAGATAGCTCAATTAACAATGAAAATGAATATTATTTTTTAGGTAATTTAATTGTAAATGCCAAAAGTGAAAACTTGTATGAAGTAATTGACGGTCAACAACGCCTAACAGTATTGTTTCTTCTAAAAAAATATTTAAAGCTTGAAACCCCAATAGATGCATTAAAGTTTGAAGCACGAACAAAGTCAAATAGTACACTTGAATTCATTGGATGTGACCATAAAAAACAATGTGTTGAAAGTCCGGCAGAGGAAATATTGAGTGGCTATAATGAGATAAAAAGATGTTTTGAGGACAAACTGAAACATAAAAAAGATTTTAAGCTAAAATTCGAGGAAAAGCTAGGAAAAGTTTTTCTTATTCAAATTCAGGTTCCTAAAGGAATTAATCTCAATCATTATTTTGAAATTATGAATACCCGAGGAGAACAGCTTGAACTTCATGAAATCGTTAAGAATAAACTAATAAGCAAATTACAAAATGAAGTAGAGCGAGAGGTTGCAGCAATGATTTGGGAAAAATGCTCTGATATGAATTCGTATGTCCAAATGAATTTTGACATTAATGATAGAAGAAATATTTTTGATAAATATTGGAGTAGTTTAAAAGAAGAAATAAATAGTTTTGATTCGTTGGTAGACAGTCTCAATAAATCAAATACTTCTTGGAAATCAAGAAAAAAAAGTTTGAGAGATATTTTAATTAATATTGACAAAATTTATAAAGAAACTGCATCTATTAATGAATCAAATGTTAAAAATGAAGAGAATGAAAGATTTGAGTCAATTATTTCATTTCCGGATTTTTTATTGCAAGTAAATTTAATTGTTAAAAATGACGCAGGTGATGGATCCAGTCTTGATGATAGACATTTTATTAATAAATTACAATGGACATGGGATAACACTGAAACATCCAAGAATTTTTTATTTAATTTGTTGAGATGTCGAGTATTTTTTGATAAATATATACTAAAACGTGAATTCGCTAAAGAGTACAAAGAAAAAGGTAAATGGTCTTTGCAACGATTACAAAAATCTAAATCTACAAGAAAAAAAGATAGTGAAAAACCTAGCTATGTAGGTACTTTTAGTGACGAGGAAAACCAAAAATTAAGAATGCTTCAATCTTGCTTACGAATTACGTATACTTCTCCAAAAACAATGTATTGGATTAATGAAGTTTTGTCTAAGTTGTTAAATAATGAGGAAACAAAACAAATGGCTAATGATGAAGAAAAAATAGCTAAAGAACTTATTTCATTGTTAGAGAAATATTGTGTAGAAAAAGTCAGAGAATCTGATTTTGAACAGAAGAGTGGTTTTAATTTTGAAAGGATTGTTTTTTCATATTTAGATTATTTGCTCTATAGAGATGGCTATCCAAAAGGTGATAAAAAAATATCGGGAAATTGGCAATTCCAATTTAGAAATTCTATTGAGCATTTTTATCCGCAAAATCCAGCATATGGTAAAAAATGGAATAGTAACCAGCAAGAGAAAGAAGCATTAAATAGTTTTGGCAATTTAGCTTTAATTTCGGTTTCAGGAAATTCAACTTTTTCAAACCAGCCACCACAAGATAAAGTTGCACCCATTGAAAAGCATAAAAAAATTGTTGAGCAAAGCTTAAAGTTGCAAATTATGAAAAAAATGGTAGAAGAAAATAATAATGAGTGGACACCAAAAATGGTAGAGACACACAAAGAGGAAATGTTCAACATTTTAAAGGAAGAGATTTTGGAAAAGGGTGCCCAAAATACTGAAAACTGAAACCATAATCTTGAATAGCAAGTAGATATAAAAATTAATAAATTTAAAGGAAATTAAACATTAAGTAGTCAAGGGGATATGTTATTATGGCTTTTATAGAAAAATTATATAACGCTTTTAAACCTGGTATTTTACGTGGTACTAAACTTTTAAACCCATCGGAAACTGGTAGAATAGATTCTAGTTTAATTGTCATCAGGCAAGAAGATGTCAATTTTTATATCTATTTTAAAAATGATACACATATTGCATTTGATTCTGGGATAGGACTTAAAACTGATGTATATAAAGAGTTTGAAAAGGTTAACTTTGATAGTGAAAAAGTTAGTGTAGTTTTCTTTACACATGCAGACATTGATCATGCTGGTGGTATGAATGTTAAAGGGGCACCTATATTCAAAAATGCACATATATATGCTCATAAAAATGAAGAAGGGATGCTCAGAGGTACTGCTAGAAGAACAAAGGTGGGACCTATTGCCTTTAAAAATCCAGTAAATATTTTAGAAAACTATTCTCTACTAAATGATGGGCAAATAGTCAAAGTGGGCGATATAAAAATAGAGGTAATTTATACACCAGGCCATACCAAAGGACACACCTCGTATATTGTAGATGATGAAATATTAGTTTTAGGGGATGCGATGCTAATTAAAGATGATGGTGGATATACTTTTCCAAAAATGTTCAATGTAAATTCTAAGGAAGCTATGGAATCTGCTTTTAAATTAAAAGAGGCTTGTAAAGATAGAAATTTAAAAATTATTTTGTCAGGACATAGCGGCTTTAGAACTAATGTATCTAATCTTTTTGAAAATATAAATACATTTGCAAAAGGAACAAAAAAAGAGCCTTTTGATGAGAGTGCACCATACGATTTATTTAAATAAAGCAATGAGATAAATTTTTAGCAAGAGCATATCATTTGATTTGTTTGAACAAGATAAAAATATTCTAATAGTAAAATTTTTAATACAGTTATTTGAGCAAGATTAAAATGTTTAAGGGGGCACATCATTTAGTTTTTTTGAGTGCGATTAAAATCTTTTTGGTAGCGAAATTTTATATAAAAAGTAGTAATGGTAAAAAAGATACTTAGTAAATTAGGTCAGAATTCTATTGGCAGTTAAAAGGAATAAAAGATAAATTAAACAAAATGCCGGAGATAAAATCTTCGGCATTTTGTATAGAAGGGAAGGATGATTTTTTGAAGGTTTTTATTTTTATATAATGTGATATATTAAAATCCAATAACTTTAACTTTCATTTGTTCTTCTTTTTGAGAAACAGCAAGTATTTTAATATCTTCAGCAAGTATAGTTTTAACATCTTCTTCAGTAAGAGAATCAGTGTCATTTTTCAGTAGTCTAGATGATTTAGCTATTTCAGCTTGCTCTAAAATATTTCGCACATATCTACCATTGCCAAAACTAGGCTCTTCGATTATTTTGTCGAAAATATCTTTTAACTTATCTAAAGCTTCTTTTGAAAGAATAATGTCTTTTTCTTTTGCAATTAGATTTGCAATTTCTATAAGTTCGTCTGTATTGTAGTCAGCAAAATTAACATGATGAGTAATTCGTGAACGAAGTCCTTGATTTTTTTCAAGAAATTCCTCCATTTTATCCGTATATCCAGCAAAAATTACAACTGTATCGTCACGATTATTTTCCATTTCTTGAACGATTGTACTAATGGCTTCATCGCCAAACAAGCCATTTCTATCATCAACAAGAGAATAGGCTTCGTCTATAAAAAGTACTCCGCCTTTGGCTTCTTTAAATTTTTCTTGCACTTTTATTGCGGTGGCACCTACGTATCTAGCAACTAAATCAGCACGTCCACACTCAACTAGATGCCCCTTTGAAAGTAGAGATTCGTCACGCATAATTTGCGCAAAAAGCCTTGCAACAGTGGTTTTAGCTGTTCCTGGATTGCCCGAAAAAATCATATGCATGGAAGGGCGACTTGCTTGCATTCCTTTATTAGCAAAAATCTTTTGTGCATTACAATGATTTATAGCTTCTAGAATAAGTTGTTTAGCATCGTTAAGTCCAATTAATTCTGAAAGTTCATTATATGCCTTTCCCTTTGAAGCTTGATTTGTTTGGACTTTAGAAGATGCAAACTCACTATATTGTGGGAAAATCTTAGTCTTTAAATTGTTGTCATACCATTCATCAAATATAAAATCAAGTGCAGTTTGAAGATATTCTTTATTAGGCTGTATTTTATCAAAAAGCATATTATCAGTATTAATATTATTATCTTTTGCTAATGAGGCAAGATATTCTTTTGCTTCTTTATTGATAAATTTTTCCCTAATTTCCATAAATGAAATTTTATCAAGCTCTTTAATAATTGAGTTTTTGATAAGTATGTATTCACGCGGGAAACAAAGGATAGTGAGCACTTTATTCCGATATTTTCTTATTTTCTCACAAATTGTTTCAATTATAATTCTTCTATCTCTAGCTATGGTTCTTTTTCTTCTCTCAAATGGATTCTCTTCATCATCAAAGTACTCGAATGGATCGAAATCGTCTTTAGAACTTTCTTTTTTAAATTGTAATACTACGGTTCCCCCTATATTAGAACTATAAATGTTTTCTAAATCTTCTGAATCTATATTTATTGGAGAAATATTTAGACTAACAATGCTAAAACGCTTGTGAAAAACTCTATTGTTGGCATGGAGAGCTTGGATTAGTAGCTCACATGTTTGATTTTGAATATCAATATTATTTTCTTGTACCATATAATGAACGGGGTGACCAATATTTTTATTATTAGATGGTTTTACATAAATACGATCGAGTTCAGGTATTAAGGTGTTTTTTAAAGGAAGGGCTGCACTTTTTTTATAAATATCCTTTTTGCAAGTTTTTTTGATTACCGCATCCTTGTGACCGGAGTGTTTTATAAATTGCTCTATCTTGGTTAATCCAATTTGTTTAAATAGATCTTCATTTGTAGGAATGTATTTTGAATCGACTGCTGCTTTCATCATTCCAAATATAGCACTAGACGTTATGTCTTCTAATTTAATATCTTCTAGTTTAAGGTCGATTTTTTTCAAAAAACTATTGACATATTGCTTTGCATTGATAGAATCGGGAGCAATAACCCCAAAAGTAACAGTACCAGAGTAAGAAATGTCACTCACAAAGAAAAAGACTTCCTCTTCTATATTCAAAGATGAATGATTGTTTAGTAGACATATGTTTCCTAGTAGGGTGGCTTGATTCTCTTTATCACTTAGTTGATCCATTGTAGTTAATCCTGTTAATTTTAAAAATTGCATAATTTACCTCCATAATTTTATTAATTAAAAAATGTTGATATATGCACTATAAGCATATTTATTCAGTTTTATTTTTTTAATTTCGATATTGACGTTACAATATCTATTGCTTATTATCTTTAAATTTGTGATTTTAAAACATTTTTTTGACTCAAACCTCCCTTATTTAATTTTTTTGTTAAATTTTCTATGGTAGCAAGATTTGTATTTTTATATAACAATAGCTACTATCTCTTAGATGAATTAGAGAGGCAATAGATGTCAAGCCTATTGCTTTCGCTTTTGTTATGATACATCTTGTGTGGCCTTGCATTTGAATGTATTATGTTTAGTAAAATATATTCAAATTTTTCGTCATTTTATTAAGCAATTTTTGCTCAGCATTTTACATTATATACACAAAGAAAAATTTTGTCAATAGTTTTCCTTTTTTTTATTTTGAAGAAAATTCGGCTTAAATTTGAACCCTAAAATACTATTTTAAAAAAATTAATATTTTAATATTTAAGGCATAAAATGTTAGTATTTTATAACATTTATATATAATATTTTAATATATTATCTTTCTTTAGTTTTATTAATATATAAATATTTAAATATTCATTCTATTATAATGTTACTTTAAGGAATATTCCTATTAATATATATATCTTCTTTCTTATAGGAGTATATATCTTCTTTCTTATAGGAGTATATATCTTCTTTCTTATAGGAATATTCCTTAATTTAAAGATTTCAGTTCATTTTGAGTGCTAGAAAATACAAAAATATAGTTTGTTTGGTTTTATAAAACTTGAATTATTTTATTTGTGCATATAAAATTGCATTTTAAAAATATTGTAAAAAACATCAACATTCTATTTGTCTTATTATTACCAATAAAATCGCATTTTAAAAATATTGCAAAAACATCGATATTCTATTGATCCTATTATTGCCGATAAAATCGCATTTTTTAAAAAAATATAAAAAATATTAATATTTCATTTTTTATCACTATTGACAAACATTTGTTTAAATAGTTTTTTTCGTTTGGACTTTAGTAAAAACATTATATCTTTTTTGTAATTATTTGAACACTTTGTATAGATTGCATTTAAGCTAGAAGTTAGCGACATATATATCGTGATTTTGTTGAGTCATGTTGTAAAATTAAATGAGCTTTTTAGATTAAAAGAAAAGACTTCTAGGTCGCTATTTGCTACAACGTTTTTGAAGTATTAATTATTTGACAAGGTTTATAATTTATTATATTATATACAAGCATTGCAATTTTGATAACAATATTAGCCCCATTGTTATTAGATAAATAGATAAAAAAACGGAGGTAGATATACCATGAAATCATATATGGATAAGCAAGAAGCGGTAACTAGACAATGGTATGTAGTAGATGCAAAAGGTTTGCCTTTAGGACGTCTAGCATCAAGTGTCGCTTCAATTTTGCGTGGAAAGAATAAGCCAACTTTTACTCCGAATGTAGATGGTGGCGATTTTGTTATTGTAGTAAATTGTGCTGAGGTTTTATTAACTGGTAAAAAAATTGAGCAAAAGGAGTATATATATCACACAGGTTATGTAGGTGGATTAAAATCTATTCCATATAGCAAATTAATGAAAGATGATCCAGCATTTGTAGTTCAAAAGGCTGTTAAAGGTATGTTGCCAAAAACTCCTCAAGGAAGAAAAATGGCAAAACGTTTGTTTGTTTATGCAGGCCCTGAACATCAACAAGAGGCTCAAAAGCCACAAGTTTTAACACTTGATATTTAGTAAGAGGTAAAAAATGACAAAAAAGACGACAACACAATCACTTCAATACTGGGGAACAGGAAGACGTAAAAAGTCTATTGCTAGAGTACGTTTAATCCCAGAGGGAAATGGAAATATAACAATCAATAAAAGAACAATTGAAGAATATTTTGTTCAAGATAAGTTAAGATATATCGTAAACCAACCATTGGCTTTAATTCCAAGTTCAAAAGGTTTTGATATAATAGTCAATGTTCATGGCGGTGGTCTTACAGGTCAAGCTGGTGCAATTAGAATGGGTATTGCAAGAGCACTTTGTGAAGCAAATGAAAAGAATCGTCCAGCATTAAAAGAAGCAGGATTTCTAACACGTGATTCAAGAATGAAAGAACGTAAAAAATATGGTCTACACAAAGCTAGAAAGGCACCACAATTTAGCAAGAGATAGTATATCAAACAAGGCTCCAAGCAATTGGAGCTTTTTTATTAAAAAGCTAAAACTAATATTTCCATTAAAAAGTTAAAACTAATATTTTGTTAAAAGACTAAAACTAATATGCTAATTTCAGAAGTAACTG
>JAAZJD010000090.1 GCA_012800525.1 Clostridiales bacterium | reverse complement strand
GTAGCTATATGACCTTCAGGGGATATGGTAAGTTTGCCAATATTCACCATACCTGTGCCTGTAGAAGCAAGTATAACTGTTTTATTGTCTTTTGACTCCACTTCCATACTATCAATAACCGAATGCGAATGACCATCAAGCACGACATCAATACCAGTAGTATTTTGAATAACTTTAGTTGAGCTATATAAATCTTCTTGTATAAAAACACCAAGATGTGCAAGAAGTACAATAATTTCTGCACCATCACGGCGACAGTTGTCAACTGAGGTTTGAACGGCTGCATACAAAGCATTACCAGTGCCATCTGTACAAAAATCATAAACCTGTTCACCGTTTTCCTCAAAATATGATGGAGTCGAACTAGATGGAGTATAAGGTGTAGTTACACCCACAAAACCAACCTTTGTCCCACCAAAATCTCTTATAGCATAAGGTGTGGTTTTTGAAAGCATATTTTCCCCATCGCCAGTATAGGTAATATTGCAATTTAAGTATTGCGCAGTTGACTCCTCAAGAAGCGCTTTTGTCCCCTCAAGCTTATAGTCAAACTCATGATTACCAAGCACGCAGTAGTCATATCCGACTTTATTTTTTGCTTCAATAATCAATAGTCCTTTAGATGCTGCACTTAAATAATTTCCCTGAACAGAGTCGCCACAATCTACCAAAGCTACATGTGGTGTGTTTGCCTCCATCTCCTTTTTATATGCAGCAAGACCAGCCATCCCTATGTTTTCATTAATTGAAGCATGGATATCATTTGTGTAAAGTATGACAATATCTTCTGTACGTTTTTGTGTTTCTTTTTTTATGACAAAATTTGCTAAAAGCGTTGAAATAACAACAGCAACACTTGCACAAACTAATAGTGCAGCAATAACTTTGGATATAGATTTTCTCATTTTTTACTCCATAAAATTACGATAATATTTTTATATAACCAATATTTAGTATATTCTTGTCGTTTCATTTTTAACAATTATTTTTGCTTTTAAAAACTCCTATTTAGAAAGCTTGAACGCTTTTCCTTTAGCCACATATCTACTTCTTTAAATTTATCGAAAAAGTTTACTGTAAACATTATTACAACACATAGATATAAAACTGCAACTACACTAATAATAAAAAATAGCACATTGTACTTTATAAAACCAAGATCAGGAAGACCATATATAATTCCTGCAACAGCAATTCCTAAAAAAACTATTGCACATATGATGCTACCAAACATACAACTTTTTATGTCTTGCTTTTTCTCAAAAACTTTCTCGCAATCTCCTAAAATCGTATAGTACTTTAATATACTTATTATGGGAAACAAAAAAATACTGCTAGCACAATATGCTATAAATTTAAATTTAAAGGAATTGTGTCTTTTTATCAATATTCTATCGCCATTAGTTGGCGGTAATTTATGATAAAAAACAATAAATAGAATAACTAAAATTATATGCACAATCAACGGCGATAAACAAAATAAAAACTTGCAAATTCCAGGCTTTTCCAAAGGTCTTCTCCTTATATTTTCCCCATATATGCGTAGATTTTCAAGTTCTTCTATAAAATCTCCAGCAAACATTATGCTCGCAACTACATAAATGCATGCAATCACAATACTTGAGGGAAGAATTATATAGTGCTTCCTAACTTGTGTCCATGCAAAAACTGATTTACTTATGATAATAGACATTGCTAAATAACAAATGCAAAATATACCGCTAGAAACCATACAAACTATAATACCGCGCTTATGTTTTAAAAGACCTTCATAATCTTTTATGCATCCATAACTTATTGCCATATAAATTACTGGAAGCAATGCAATCACGCTAACATAAAAAATGATAATTAACTGATTAAAGGTATAATAAATCATCCTATACCAATATATGCTATCATCCCTTGGTATCTTTGCTCTCATATCCTTTGAAAGAAAATAAGATACAACTCCCACAATTATATGTAAAATTATAGGAGCAAGAGACAACCATATTTTCAGTTTTCTATTTTTCTTTATGGGCATAAATACTTTTTTCCCAATAAAAAAGGACTGCAATTTTATTTTTTACAGTCCCTTTTGCTTTTTACCATTTAGGACGCTTAAAGACTTTTTCAGATTCTTTAAGATCTAGCCCTAGTGTGCCACCTGGATTCATTATGTTATCTGGATCAAAGTGTTTTTTGAGAGCTTTAAATATATCCATTTGATTTGAGCCTATTTGCCCTTCAAGCCATGGAGCAAAAAGCTTACCAATTCCATGATGGTGCGACATCGCAGCACCTGATGCTTGAATATGATCTAATATGCCTTTATGATAATCTACAAATTCATCTATATCAGACATTTTTGTAATAAAGATAAAGTATAGATTTGCTCCTTGTGGATATGCATGCGACAAGTGTGTTAGACATAAAGTATTTGGGCGAGATTTACAATATTTTCTTACAAACTGATGCACTTCTAGCATATTATCCCAGTTTACTGAACATTCTAGCGTATCTATCATTACACCAAAATCTTGCAAATTATCTCTCATATATGGATCTGCAAATCTTCCATGTTCCCATCCTTCAGTTACTAAACCTGTTAGATAAAAACCACCATATTTTTTACAAATTTTCTTTACTTGTCTATGAATGTTTTTACAAAACTTCTTTTCTCCATCTGTAAAGCCTAAGAATATGCAACGCTTGTTTTCTTCATACCCTAAAACTCTAAGTATTTTATCTACAGGAGTATCGTGATCTATACCATACATTTGAAGCATTATATTACTTTCTTCTGGATCAGATAATCTAAATACTGACGGGAAACCAAATTCTGCTTGCATAATTTCTCTTGCTGCAGCAACACCACTTTCAAAATCTTTGAATATGAAGCTAAATTTATAGTGGTTTTCAGGTTGTGCTCTAAATATCTTTAAAGTTACATCTGTTAATATTCCAAATGTTCCCTCACTACCTATCATAATTTGATTGATGTCTGGACCTGTAGCTTTTGCAGGATATGAATCTGCAACAACTTTCCCTACAGGGGTTATATATTCTTGACCTAAAACTATATGCTCAATTTTTCCATAATATGTTGAATTTTGACCAGCGCCTCTAGTTACCACCCAGCCACCAACTGCACTATATTCAAATGATTGTGGAAAATGGCCACAAGTATATCTTCTTTTTGCACCAAATTCCTCAGGCGCATTATTCAATACTCGCTCAAGTTCTGGTCCCATCATACCTGATTGCACAGTAATTGATTGATTTGTTTCGTTAAATTTTATAACTTTATTAAATCTCTTTCTAAGATCTAGAGTTATACTTCCCTTTCTCATTGGCTCAACACCTCTTGTGACGGAAGAGCCACCAGCATAAACATAAATTGGAATTTTGTCTTCTTTGCATATTTCAACGATCTTTTCTATATGCTCAGTCGTATCTGGATAAATTACTAAATCTGGGACATTTTCAACTATTTTATTTCTAAGCCTTAGGATATCTATCATAGTTTTTCCATAAGCAACAGAAAGTCTTGTATATGGATCTTGACTAACAAAATCTTTACCAACAGCATCTTCAAATTTTTTGATTTGCTCTTTTGTAAGGGTTATTGGACTATTAACTTCAACTTCTTCAAGTCCTGTAAAGATTGGTGTTTGAAAATCTTCATCTGTCATACCAAAAGTTTTCTTTAATAACTTGTATAAAGATTCTCTTGGCGCCTTTGCTCCACTTGGATGTCCCCATTTAAAAATACTTCTATATGATTTTTCTGGAGTTTCTATAATCCATGGTGGTTGATAACCTTTGTATTGTTTGACTGGTACTTCATTTTGCGGTTTAGGTAACCACGGTTTTAATGGTTTTACATTGTTTGACATTTTATATCCTCCGTTATTATTTTTGTGTATTAAATATCTTAATCGTGTGGAAAATGCTTTTTCCTAACTTTTTCAATATTTTTAAATATTGGCTTTAATCTTGGATAACTAATACTGTATACCTCATTAAATATTGCACTATATTTTTCATGAATTTCTGGATTTGGTAAATATTCTTTGCTAACATGCACCATTTTTTCAATAGCATCTTCATATGATGGATAGTGTCCAATTCCTACAAATCCGCATATTGCCGCACCAAGTCCACTTGTTTCATATGTTTGCACCCTTTGAATTGGGAGTCCAAAAATATCAGCTGTCG
>JAAZJD010000089.1 GCA_012800525.1 Clostridiales bacterium | reverse complement strand
CAAGGTATAACATATCCAAAAACAAAGCTATGGATATTGTTGTTGATTTACCTAATATAGAACAACAAACAAAAATAGGAAAGACTTTTTTAGAACTTGACAACCTTATCACCCTTCATCAGCGTAAGTTGGAAAAACTAAAAAATGTTAAAAAAGCATGTCTAAAAAAGATGTTTGTATAAAAAAGGAGTAAAAAATGATTTTTAAGAATGAAAATGATTTTGAAAACGCGTTAATCACTCTTTTATTTGATAAAGGTTGGGAGAAAAATGTATTAAAGTATAAGACAGAGGAAGAACTTATACAAAACTGGGCGGATATTCTTTTTGAAAATAATAGGGGGATAGAAAGACTCAATGATTTTCCTTTGACAAAAACAGAAATGGGACAAATTTTGGACCAAATAGCTGTGCTTAGAACACCACTAAAGCTAAACGGATTTATAAATGGTAAAACAATAACAATAAAACGAGATAACCTTGATGATACCTTACATTATGGCAAGGAAATTAGCTTAAAGATATATGACAGACATGAGATAGCTGCCGGACAAAGTAGATATCAAATAGCACAACAGCCACAGCTTAAAACAACTCATCCACTTGCAAGTGACCGCAGAGGTGACTTGATGCTCTTAATTAATGGTATGCCTTTGTTTCATATAGAGCTAAAAAGAAGTGGTGTGCCAGTGAGCCAAGCATATAATCAAATCGAAAAATATGCTCGACAAGGGGTATATACGGGAATATTTTCATTAATTCAAATTTTTGTGGCAATGGAACCAGAAGAAACAGTATATTTTGCAAATCCTGGTCCTGATGGAAAGTTTAATAAAGATTATTATTTTAATTGGGCAGATGTTAACAATGTGCCAATCAACAATTGGATGAATATCGGGGCTACTCTTTTATCTATCCCTATGGCGCATGAGCTTATTGGGTTTTATACTATAGCTGATGATACAGATGGGATATTAAAGGTAATGAGAAGTTATCAATATTATGCAGCAAGTAAAATAGCTGATGTTGTCTCTCAATATAAATGGGCTACCAATAAACAAAAGGGTGGATACATATGGCATACCACAGGCTCAGGGAAAACTATGACAAGTTTTAAGGCAGCTCAGTTGATTTCAAATACAAACGATGCAGACAAAGTTGTTTTTTTGGTGGACAGGATAGAACTTGCCACTCAATCGCTTATCCATTACAAAGGTTTCGCTGATGACACAGAGTCTATCCAAGCTACAGAAAATACAGATATACTTATGAGTAAGTTAGAAAGTGAGCACTATACGGATAAACTTATAGTTACGTCTATACAGAAGATGAGCAATATAAAGGAAGACAGCAAATATAGCCAACAAGAATTGGACAGAATAATAAACAAGCGAATAGTTTTTATTGTAGATGAGGCTCATCGTAGCACTTTTGGCGATATGATGTATGACATAAAAAACACATTTACAAAAGCTTTGTTTTTTGGATTTACTGGAACGCCTATTATTGAAAAAAATCAAAAAAACATGAGTGGTACAGATGATGTTTTTGGCGAAGAATTGCATAGATATAGTATTACTGATGGTATAACTGACAAAAATGTCTTGGGATTTGACCCATACCAAGTATTAACATATAGGGACAAGGATTTAAGGAAAGCTGTTGCATTAGAAAGAGCAAAAGCGCAAACAGAACTAGAAGCACTTACTAACAGTAATAAAAAAACTATATATCTGCATTATATGCATACAGCTTCAATGGCTGGTTATGTAGATAATAATGGCGATTATGTAAAAGGCATAGAAGACTATATTCCATCTAGTCAATATGCAACACCAGAGCATCAAGAAAAAGTTGTAGAAAACATACTAGAAAATTGGATGGCATTAAGCCAGAATGGTCAATTTCATGCAATTTTTGCGACAAGCAGTATAAATGAAGCGATAACTTACTACAGGTTAATTAAATCTAAAAACACAACGATTAAAGTAACAGCTTTATTTGACCCTAGTATTGACAATAATGGGGAGGGAGCATATAAAGAAGACGGACTTATTGAAATAATTGAAGATTACAATAAGATGTTTGAGCAAAAGTTTACTGTATCTAGTTACGCACAAATGAAAAAAGATATTTCATTAAGGTTATCACACAAAGCGCCATATTTAGGTATTAGCAATACGCCAGAAAAACAAATAGATATCCTTATAGTAGTTGACCAAATGCTTACGGGGTTTGATTCTAAATGGGTCAATACCCTGTATCTTGATAAGCTTTTGCGTATGGAAAGAATAATACAAGCCTTTTCAAGAACAAATCGCCTTTTTGGACCGGAAAAACCCTTTGGAACAATATTATATTACCGCAAACCTCACACTATGAAAAGAAATATAGAAGAAGCCTTTGAAGAGTATTCGGGCAATAGAAAGTTTGGCATGTTTGTTGATAAATTAGAACAAAACTTAAAAAATATGAACAGATATTTTCAAGAGATAAAATACTTGTTTGAATCTAATGGGGTAAACAATTTTGAGCAATTACCAAAAGAAAAAGAAGCAAGGGCCAAGTTTGCAAAGTTATTTAATATTTTTAATATTTATTTAGAGGCAGCAAGGATACAAGGTTTTCATTGGAGTACATTAAAATATAAAATAAAAAATGATGGAAAAACTAGTAAAATTATTGAACTTGAGCTTGATGAAAATGTTTACTTGGCACTATTACAGCGTTACAAAGAACTAACTAGTATAAGAGGAGGCTCCACTTCTGATGATTTACCTTATGATATAGAGACATATATTACTGAAATTAGCACTGAGACTATAGATGCAGATTATATGAATTCACGGTTTGAAAAATATTTGAAAAGCCTTGATGCAGGTGACACTCAAATAGTAGAGAAAACCTTAAATGACTTGCATAGAACTTTTGCAACACTTTCACAAGAAGACCAAAAATACGCAGGTATATTTTTGAGAGATATACAGCGTGGTGATGTTGTGGTTGAGAAAGACAAAACTCTCAAGGATTATATTAATGAGTACAAATCCAGAGCTAAAGAAGACCAAATACATAAATTTTCGCAAAAAATTGGTGTTGATGAAAATGCTTTGCGTGAGTTTATGAAAACAAGTGTATCTGACAAAAATATAAATGAATACGGAAGATTTGACAATCTTATAAAAACAGTAGATAAAAACACAGCAAAAAGGTATTTTGAAAATCGTGATAATACACCTATCCCTTTGTTCAAAGTGAATATACTCACCAATGATTTAATAAGAGACTTTATTCTCAATGGTGGATTTGACTTAGAATAAACCATAAAATAAAATCATTATTAAAAGCCACGAGACAAATATTTTGTGGTTTTTTAATATTACTTGGGAACAGCGTAAGCTGGGCGAACTCGGAAATACTTTTACGGGTCTATCAGGTAAATCCAAAAATGATTTTGGTCATGGACAAGGGCGATATATAACCTACATGAATATATTTTCTAATCCTAT
>JAAZJD010000007.1 GCA_012800525.1 Clostridiales bacterium | reverse complement strand
TGCTCTAGCCTTACTAGTATAACTATTCCAGAGAGTGTAACTTTCATTGCTTGGGGAGCATTTAGGCATTGTACAAGTCTTTCTAGTATAGAGATTCCTAAAAATGTAATTTTTATTGGTCAACATATATTTGATGGCTGTACTAATCTCGAAAGCATTAAATTTCCAGATAGCCTTATTTATGCAGATTATAATGCTTTAGAAAAAACAGAATGGTATAAAAAACAGCCAGACGGAATGGTATATGCTGGAAAAGTTGCATATAGATATAAAGGAGATATGCCAGAAAATACAACCATTACCATTAAAGATGGAACATTTTCCACAGGCTATACTGCATTTTCTAACTGCGCAAATCTTACAAATATAGTAGTTCCAGATTCTCTTGTTAGAGTGGGATGCGTTGCTTTGCATAAGACAGGATGGTATAACAGTCAAGCTGACGGAATGGTATATGTTGGAAAAGTTGCATATGAATACAAAGGAGATATGCCAGAAAATACAGAGATTAGCTTAAAAAATGATACAGTTTCTATTGTTGATAGTGCATTTTATGATAATACAAATCTCACTAGCATAAGCATTCCTAAAAGTGTAGCTAGTATAGGTAGTTATGCATTTGAAGGCTGTTCTAATTTAACTAAAATAAGTTATGAAGGGACAAAGGCTGAATTCAAAGCTATTAAAAGAGGTTATAGTTGGCTTGAAGGAGCAAATGTAGACAAAATTGAATGCAAAGATGGTAACATTATTTTAAAATAAAAAACTTTAGAGTCATAAAAATAAGACCAGCAGTAAGTAAAATTATTGCTGGTTTTTAATTTAAGGTCATGACTATATTGAGTAAAAGACTGTTATCTAGTATATGTAGTTATTTTTGAGTTTTTAAATTGCTTCATTTCATTATCAATACTTAAAGTATATAAAAAAAGGGCTTTAAGAAATATTTAAATAACTACAACATATAAATAGTTAATGTCAAAATAGCACTTCTCTAAATGTGTTTGTGTTTCGACAACAAAAAAGCTGTTAAGATTTTTTTGGGTTTCTTAACAGCCCCTTTTTTCCATTTTAAATACATTTAGTTTTTCTATATTTTTAATTTACAACTTCCGATGCTTCTTCAGCAGGTTTTTGCTGCATTTCAGCAATGGTCTTTTTCTTTAATATGAGGTTGATGATGTTAGGAATACTTGGTTCTACATCTTTTAATATTAAATAACATGCAATTATTGGTTCAGCTAAAAACACGATAGAAAGAATCAATACAAATATATAAAATGCTATTTGTCCGCCTAGTGATGGTGAAAGAAGAGCAAAGTCAGCAACAAATGCATCCATCAAAGGAATACTGGTGCCTCCTAATATCACAAAGCAAATTATCATGCTTAAAAATAAAGGTATCGTTAATACCGTAGAGTAGATACAGTTAATAAGGGCTAGAGTGTGTTTAACTTTACCTTCAAGTGTTGTAGCAAATGTACGAAAAGTCATTATCCCAATCGGCATAAATGTTAGTACAATAAAATATTGAAAAAGCATATTGCTTATTTTATTGATATATGGCATTCCCATATTGGCACCGTTTATTTGAAGTATTGTCATAAGTCCGATTATATTACAAATAACTGAAACACATAAAAGAATAATTTGTTTTACTGAAAGTTTTAATTTCATAATTTTCCTCCGTTACATTAATAACATTATTTTACCAAATCGATATGCATATATACAATAGCTTTTTATACGTTAATTCTCAGAGTAAGTGCAAAGTTAATTCTCAGAGTAAGTGCAACTTTTGAGTCAGCCCTCGAAAAGTTTGTCAAAGTAAATGCAACTTTTAAAGTTTTTCTAAAATTAATGATTTCCCCCGCTCATGCAATATTACATACGGCGAATTTATAAATATAATATGAGAGAAATAAAAAGATACAAACATTTAAGTTTAAAAGAAAGAGCAATAATTGATTAAGGATTAAACACAATTCGTCAATAAAAATCCTATAATTTTAATTAATTTGTCCAAAATGGAGTTTTTTGTGGCTTTTATATAGACACACTTTGTTTCTTTGCTAGTCTTAAGTTTGATAAAACAAGAGAGTAGAGACAATTTTTGTTTTGGTAGATTTATATTTACTGTTGAGTGATAAAACAAGGGATTAAAGAAAGCCTTTGCCTTGGTGGACTAGATTTACTCATGATGACAAAACAAGGGAGTGGAGACATAGTGGTCTTAGATATAAAAGTTTTTTATGGAGTAAAATGAAGGTTAAAAGAAATGTAATTTTAGGATATATGAAAGATAGGGGATATACAAAGAAAGAATTTCAAAATGTTCTTGGATTAGATGATAAAAGTTTTGAAACTGTCATATCCGGAAAAAGATTAGCATATGATACTGAGGTTGCCTTAATAAAATATTTTACTCCAACGATTGCTGAGTTTTTAGTGGATTTTGATGAGAAAGATTTTTCAATTTTAAAAAGGTTTGTAAGAAGTTAATATTGTTTTTTTAAATTAGGTTTGTTTTAACAATTTAGGCAAAGACTAAATATTTTAGTGATTTTTTAGGAGGATCTGTGGGAAGAATAATGTGCAAAATGCAATGCGTACCAAGTCCATCAAGTTTAAAAAGTAGCGAAGCGCTTAGCGAAAAGTATGGTGGCCTTAGAAGATTTTATGACTGTAGTGGTAAGTACAATGATGTTGTAAGTTATGTAGAACATGGCTCAAGACTTGATTTTGGACTATACGAAGAATTTAACGGTGGAGTAAAGATAGGGATTTTTGATAGTGATGGAATTTGTGATAGCGAAAAATTAAATGAATATCAAGAAAAGCTTAGAAAGACTGATAGTCCTATTTGGGCAGGCATCATTTTATTTCCAGAAGAGTTTGGTCTTGAGTATGTAAAGACTGGATATGATGCAAGAAGGGTTATAAAAGAGGCTTTTCCTAAATTTTTTAAAGATGCAGGTTTTAGAGAGGAAAATCTAGAGTGGTTTGCAGGGCTTCATGAAAATTATGTTAGAAAACATATTCATTTTGTCATATGGGAAAAAGAGCCTTTAGCAATAAATAGAGACACAGGTGAGTGTGAATATAGCAGTTATTTTATTGAATCTACAGTTTGTAGAGAATTTGAAGAAAGTTTAGAAAAATCTATAACAAACTGTGCAAAAGAAATTGATAGGAAAACAGTAGGCCTTGCCACTAGCAAGATGAGGGAAAGATTTTATATGAAAAAGAATATGCTAGAACTATTTAGGATTTTGCCAGATGTTCCATTTTCAAATTATGAAGAATTATCAATTTTGAGATATAAAAATAAACTTTTAAATATTACAAGGCAAGTTGTTAGAAATAATGATGAGATCTTAGATAAAATCTCAAATCTTTCTGCTGTACTTAGGGAAAAAGAACAAGCTATTGAATCAGAAAATAGTTTGTTTTTTAAATCCAATGTTGGTGATGAATATTTTGAGCTTTTTTATGAAGGGATGATGAAAGAGGCTTTAAGGGAAATATATAAAAGAAAAAAGGAAACTCCAGTAATTTCAAATAAAACAATTAGGCGTAAAGAAATGAAACAAGGGCAAATAAGGCTAATGAAAGAATATAACGATATAAAAGAAAATTTAAATAATAAAGCACTTAGGAGTTTAGATTGGTTAATTGCACTTGCAAATGAAATAGATCCTAAAGAAGTTTTAATGACAGGTGTTAAATCTAAAGCCAAAAGCCAAGAAAAGTCACAAAAAGATTAGATTTGATAAAAAATTAGGTATGTAAGAGATTTTGAGATATAGGGATTGATGAAAAAAAGAAAAATAACAGCATTTATAATACTTGCTTTTATTGAATATTTTGTCGCTTTTTTAATTGTCTCAGCGTATAGAGAGGGCTTTAAAAGAGGATTTAAGTTAGACGCTAACATATTTTTCAGCATAAGAGTAGTTTTAATATTTTTTATATTTTTAGGGGTGAGTGTTTTAGCGATGTTACTCGGATATGATAAAAAGTTTTGGGTTAAAAATTCACTAGATGCTTTATCAGATGGAGAAAAGAAACAAATACTTGGCAATTTAGAGCAAGCAAGATTTCAAGAGGATATGGAAATAGATAAAAATTTTACTAAAGTAGAATATTCAAAGTTAAAAGACATCAAGGTTACTGGTGTTCCAGTAAGGGCAGTAGTTAAAGGAAATAAGTACTGTATAAACCTTGCACCCTCAGCTCATACGATGGTAATTGGCTCAACGGGTTCAGGGAAAACTACAAGTTTCATAAATCCTACCATTCAAATTTTATCTCAATCAAAAACAAAGCCTTCAATGCTAATAGCAGACCCTAAAGGAGAACTATTAAATTTGCATGCAAAATCTTTAGAAGAAAAAGGGTATGAGGTGCAGGTGTTAGATTTGAGAAGTCCATACAATTCTGTTAAGTGGAATCCACTAGAAAAGGTATATGAAAACTATCAAAAAATGCTAGAACTTGAAAGTTATGTAAATAGTTTAGATAAAGAAGATTTAGAAGAAATAAATGGGAGTCAAGAAAATGTAGATATAAGCGAGGCTATAGTAGCAAAAAATGTGCCTGTAGAAAGGACAGATAAAAGCGAGATGAGATCAGCAAAAAATGTGCCTGTAGAAAAAACAGATAAAAGTGAGATGACATCAGCAAAAAATGTGCCTGTAGAAAGGACAGATAAAAGCGAGATGACATCAGTAAAAAATATATTTGTAGAAATAGCAAATACAAGTAGAGTTGCAGCAACGCCTATAGAAAGTGTAGATCTAGATAAATTTTCAAGCTCAACAAATATAGAAAATGGAATAAAAAGTTTTGTTGGATATGATGTTTTGCACATGTTAGAAAACAAAGGAAAAGACAAAGTCCTTGAGAATATAGATGATAAAAAGGATTTTATTGAAAAGGAAAGTGATGGATTTGAAGGGTGGGAAGATTCTGAAAAGCCGATTGAAAGTGAGTTCATAGCCGTAGCATATGAAGCAAGTATTAGGCAAATGAGAGAAAATGAAAATATTAGCAATAGGGATACAAAAAGCAATAGTTTGGCTAATAAAAGCATTAAAACAGAGAAAGGCGGGAATGCATTAAATAGGGAGATTGACACCTCAAAATTTGGAAACGGTCCATGGGAATTTGAGCAAGAGATTTATTATGATATTAAAGATTTAGTAAATGCAATAAAGGTTGAAAAGCAAAAACTATTTGATGAAGTGTATGAAGACTGTAATGATTTTGTTAGCATTTTATGTCCTGTTAAAAACAAAAAAGATCCATTGTGGGAGTCTGGTGCAAAGAGTTTTATTTTATCAATTTTAATTGCCATGCTCGAAGATAGTGAAGATAAAAAACTAGGGATGACAAAGGAAAAATTCAACTTTTATAATCTAACAAAAATTGCTCTAAATACTCAAAATGATTGCAAAGATTTAATTAAATATTTTGAAGGTCGTGGAGAACTTTCTAAAAGCACAGCTCTTTCAAAACAAGTATTAGATTCTCTAGATAGAACTAGAGGTTCGTACTTATCAACAATATTTGATAAGTTAAATCTTTTTAGTGACCTTAGTATTTGCTCTTTAACATCTGCAAATGAAATTGAATTTGAAGATATGGCATCAAAATCAGTTGCGCTCTTTTTGCAAATACCAGATGAAAAAGAAACAAGACATACTCTTGCAGCTATGGTGGTATTACAAGCATATAAAGATTTGGTTGCATCAGCAAATGCTCACCATGATTTATCGCTACCAAGACCTGTATATTTTATATTAGATGAGTTTGGGAACTTGCCTAGAATAAACAAGTTAGAGCAAATGATAACAGTTGGGAGATCAAGAAATTTATGGTTATTTTTGGTGTTGCAAAGCTATGCTCAACTAGCAAATGTCTATGATGAAAAGATTTCAGAGATTATTAGATCAAATTGCAATATTCAAATTTTTATAGGTTCAACAGATTCAAAGACTTTAGAGAGTTTTTCAAAGCATTGTGGTAATTATAGCGTTGCTACAAAAAATGTAAGTTTCAATACTGCAAATAGTGATAATCTTAGCTCTTCAGTTTCTGTAAAAGAAAGGCCTTTAATATATCCGTCAGAACTAAGTAAATTAAATAACCCCTTAGATATGGGTAATGCCATTGTTACTGTATTTGGATATAACCCAATTAGATCAAAGTATACACCAAGTTTTTTAGTCCCAATGCTAGATCTAAAAGAATCTGAAATTAAGGGAGTACAAAGTAGATATTTTGATGAAGCTAGCATTTTTTATGATATGAAAATAAGAAATGAACATTATGAAGCTAGGGCAAATGCAAAGATGATTAAAGGTCATATATTAAGCGAGTTTAAGGAAAGAGAGCAAGATATGAATGCAGCTTCACTTATACAACAAGCAGATAAGGCGGTAGTAGAGTTACTAAGTGTCAAAGAAAGAGAAAAGTTAGGTGGCTATATTGCTAAAAAATTAATAGTAAGAGCAATAGAACTTTTAGAGCATGCAACAAAAAAAGCCAGGTCTTTAGGTAAAGATAATTTAATTGTAGAAATTGATAGAGTAAGAAAGCATCTAGAGTGTGAAATAGATAGAACTGTAAATAATTATGCTGCAGCGATCTAATAGAAAGTTAAAGGTTAGAAAATTCTAAGGTTGATGTTAGAGTAAAGCGTTAGAAAGTTAAAGGCTAGGAAATTTCTAATATTGATGTTAAAGAAATGCGATGGGCAAATATTAGGTGTTTACTTCTCATAATAGAGCTAAATGGTAGCAACTTGGCAGAAAAATACCGGGCATTCTTACGTTCCCGGCTAAAAAGATAATTCTTTTGTGGCTATTTATATGTTAATCGATATTTTTCAAATTGTAAATAGTTGTACAGTAATTGGCAGAAAAATACCGGGCATTCTTACGTTCCCGGCTAAAAAGATGATTCTTTTCTCATTAAATATATGTTAAGCAATATTTTGTGAAATGTAAATAGTTATCTACAGTAATTGGTAGAAAAAAACTGGGCATGCATCCGTTCCCAGCCAAAAAGATAATTCTTTTCTCATTAAATATATGTTAATTGATAGATTTAGAATTGTCAAATTGGAAGACTTGGAGTTTTAAAATCAAAGGAAGAGTGATCAGTATGAAAAAGATAATTGTTATAAGTTTTATAGTTTTTGTATTAGCTATTATCAGTGTAAGTGGTGGAGAGATAGAGGCTTTTGCAAGTCATGTAGCTACAACACCAAGATATACGGTAAATGGTAGTTGGACTGTTAAAAATGGAACAACTGTAGTAAGTCAAGGTACTGGTCCTATATTATATCAAGGAAATGTTGTTTTAAACATATCTATGTATTCTTCATATATGAGTGGGCAAGGCAGTATTGCAGCAGGGACATTGACAAATTTTAGAAAGTATAATATTGAGGCAAATCCAGTTTGTTCTAGTGGAGAGAAGATAGTTCATGAAAAGTTTGAAATGTTTAAAGATGGCTCTTTATATAAATCAAATACATATAGCTCACAAGGCACAGTTCTTTTTCTTTCCGAAAGTTTAGCAGATGGTAAATATAGCTTTACTTATTCTTCCACTTTATATAAAAACTCAACATATATTGGTAAAATAGCTTTTAATTTTAATTTTGATGTAGATAATACAGATCCAACAGGAAGTTTAACTAAAGCTAGTGGAGGCGCTATTGCAAATGGTACATATTCATCTAGTGCTGCAAAGTTTACTGCAAGCGATACAAACTTTAGCAAGATATTTTATAGAAAAAATAGTGGCACTTGGAATAGTACTACTGCAACAACATATAGCGTAAGTACAGTCGCAGATAACGGTTTTTGGGAATTTTATGCAGTTGATAAGGTTGGAAATCAATCTAGTACTGCAAGTTTTTACTACGATAGTGTTAAACCTGTTGGAGCAATTAAAGACGCAAATAATAATGTGCTAGAAAACAATGGATGCTCAAATAAAGCATTTAAAGTGATTTTTACTGATGCAAATTTAGATTCAACAAAAATCTATGTTAAAAAACCAGGCGCCTCTACTTTTACTCAATATACTAACGATTCATTAGTAAATGATATCAGCGGAAAATATGTTTTTAAAGCAATAGATAAAGCTTCAAATACAAGTAATGAGCTAACTTTTACATTAGATAAAATTAATCCTACTGTCAAAATGTATTTAGATGATGTGGAGGTAGTAAGCGGAAAGAGTTTAAAGGGCAATGGCATAAAAGCAGTAGCTTTTGATGAGGGCGGGTCAGGAGTATTAGAAACATATGTAAAAACACCAGGGGCAGGAAGCTTTGTAAAATATACTGCAAACACTACATATACAAGTGAAGGCAGATATGAATTTTATGCAAAAGATAAAGCAACAAATGCATCTAATACAGTTTGGGTATTAGTCGATAGAACAGCACCCATATTAAGCCTATATACTAGTGTTGATGTAACAGGTGAAAACTATGTTGCATCAGATAGAATCAAATGTTTAGCAACAGATAGTTTAAGTGGGGTATATAAAGCCTATGTAAAAACAGAAGCTGATTCAAGTTTTGTAGAATATACACCAAATACATATATCTATGCTGCAGGTAATATAAAGTTTTATGCATTAGATAAAGCTAATAATAAAAGTATTGAACATAATATAAATTTAGACAACATTTCACCAATAGGCAATATTTATGTAGATGGGCAAATTTACCAAAATCAATATGTAACTAAATCTTTTAAATATATTGCAAGTGATGAAAACTCTGGCATTAAAAAACTAGAAATATTTTATGATAATCTCTGGCGTGCATATGAAGGAGAAACTATCTCAAACACTATGCCAGAAGGTATATATAAATTTAGAGCTACCGATAATGCTAGTAATCTTTCAATTGAAAAATCAGTAACATTAAGCCTTACTCCACCAAGTGTAGAAATCAATATTGAAGAAGGTGTAGTAGAGAGTGGTATATGGTTAAATAGACCCTTTAGTTTCAAAGCAATACCATATGATAGCGAAATAGTAAAAAGCGAAATAAGGTATCCAAATTCTGATATTTGGCAAACATATATAGAAAATAGCGTCATAAACTTTCCCATGGAAAATGGCACATATTCTTTTAGAGTATTAGATGATAAAGGGCTATATTCTGACATATACACTGTCAATGTTGATACTGTAAAGCCACAAATAAAAGCATATTTAGATGATGCTTTAATAGAGTCAGAATATTTAAAAGGCAGTGCCATTTCATTTGAATATGAAGATGAAAATGATTCAGATATTTATATAAAAGTTCCAAACGCACTAGAGTTTAATCTCTATCAACAAGATACATATATTTACTCTGAAGGAAGATACTTTGCATATACCAAAGATATTGCAGGAAATGAAAGTGATGTTATGGAATTTGTTTTAGATAACTCTAAAAAAACTATAACTTTAATTGATACTAAAGCACTTGATATTGAAGGAGAAAGTTTTGTTTTAGATTCTGAAATTTTAGAACTTTTAAAAAATCCAACATTAAGTTATGAGATAGAAGCAAATGATATAAATCTTGCTCCAATAGAAAAGGTAACAATAAATGATATAGAAGTTTCAAACAATCAAGAGATAATAACTTTATTAAATGGTGAGTATACTGTTGTTGTTTTAGATAGAGCAGGAAATGTGGGAAGTTATACCTTCAAGTCAAAAGTTATGCCAGTTACATATACAACTCTTTATACATCTTGGTATGAAGTCGCATATATAAATGCAACACAAGATCTTTTAAATCAAATTATTGAAAATCAAAGCATGGGGGAAATAACACCTAATTACATTAATTTTACAAATAAAAATCAAGCTTTTGCATATAGCTATTCAAAAGAAGAAGAGCTTGTACAAGAGATAGATTGGAATATAGACTATATCTTCCCTCTAGATGAAATAGATAGAGTAAATAGAAAAGAAGGCCTTGCATACATATATAGACACTCTGATAATGAAACAAATTTTGTTGTCTACTTTACACAAGATAGACTTTTAAAAGTTATTAGAGATTATGCAACAAAAGGTGTAGCAGAAAAAACCTTTCTAGATGGAAATCCAAAAGGGCAAATGGCTTCTACTTTTGAATATGTTGAAGGAATAGTTTCAAATGAATTGACTCTTGATCCTAATCTTTCATATATGGTAAATGGCAAGGTCTTATCGAGCACATTTAATTTAAATGGTATACATCAATTAGTGGCCTATGATTCGTTTGGAAACAATATAACTTTAGATGTAAACATAGTATCAACTATGCCAAAAATTGAGATTTCAAAAGACAACAATAATACATTACTAGAAGATGATATTACACATTTAACTTCTAAGTTTTCTGTAAAAGTTTTAGAAGAAAATGCACCTCTATCAATACTTGAGATATATAAAGGTGATGGTAAGTTAATTAAGCGAATTTGTGGTAATAGTTCATATGATATAAATGAATCTGGAATATATAAAATTAAGGCATATAACCATAGTGGTAAAGTTAATACAAAAACAATATATTTATCCCTTTCAAAACAAAGTGCAAGTTTTCAAAAAGAAGAAGTACTACGATTAAATGTTTTAGCTTCTAAAGATGCATTTGCACCAATCGAAACAATTTCTGTATTTGTAAAATATCCTAGTGCTGATGAATATATAGAGTTATTTAATGATGATTTGCAAAACCAATTTAATCCATCACAAAAAGCATATGCTTTTTTAAAGTCAGGAAAATATAAAGTTATCGTAGAAGATCAGTATAGAAGAGGCTCAAATGCCATAGAAGCTACTTTTACATATGAATTACCCGTAGTGCCTATACAAATAGAAGGTATTGAAAATGGGGAATCTACAACTAATAAAAAGCTAGTGTATATCCCTAGAAAAAATGTTGAAACCAAAGTACTAAAAGATGGTGAACTTTTATCTCAAAATTCTTCCTACTCATTTAGAAAGGAAGGCACATATAAAATCATTGAAACAAATGCAGACGGTATTGAGCAGGAGTTTATATTTAGTGTTGAGTCTTCAAGTGCTAATGCTGTGCAAAACATTCTTCAAGAAAATCAAGATAAGCCTCAAAGCATAGAAGTAATAGAAGAAAGCAGCAGACTTTCTCCAGGTCTTATTGGAGCGATTGTAATTTTTTCTGTAATAGTTTTAATAATTACCATTTCGTTTATTGTAAGACGTGTAAGGAGAAGAAGATATTAATCTAAAATACACAAGGGCAAAAAGCTGTAACATGTGGTTTAAAAGTAATTTAATTAAAAGGAGAAATAATCGATGTTTTTAGTAGATTTAAATCCAGTAGTAAGTCCTGTAATAGAAATAGTAGATGCTCTACTTTGGCCAGCACTTGGCCTTATAGGTTCAATTGGCACAATATATTGCATAATCTTGGGAGTTAGACTTGCACAGTCTGATGATCAAAACTCAAGACTTAGAGCAAAAAAAGATCTCATTGGAGCTTTAATAGGATTTATTGTCATATTTGTATTAATAGTTGCATTGAAAATAGCAATGCCAATACTTCAAAGTTGG
>JAAZJD010000088.1 GCA_012800525.1 Clostridiales bacterium | reverse complement strand
TTTATATTATCACTTTCAAGTAGTCTAGAAATGGCACTTGGAGTCTTACCCTTTAAAAACTCCTGATAAATCCGTCTTACAATCTTCGCTTCTTCTTCGTTTATGATAAAGCCTATAGTGGGATCTGCTGGGTGTTTATCGTAGCCTAGAAAATGTGAGTATGGGACACTGGTTATACTTTCATTTTTTTCGAAAAAACATAACAAAACTTGCTTATGTGCCAAAAAGTGTGATTTTTGCAAAATATTATGTGCCAAAAAGTGTGATTTTCAAGTTTGAAAAGCGAAGTTAGGAAAATACAACATAAATCCTTGCGCAAACTACCTACATACTTTTTTAGGTTTTAAAAGAATTGGATTTGTAAACGGCGTTGAAATATATATAATTAGCACGCTTTTCGCTTAAAGATACCCTTTAATATCGCTTTAACTGCACTCTGTTTGGAACGGCTAAATTCTTTGCCTGCTAGATAGGTTTTTTCGACTTTAATATTGATCAAATTGGAAGGATTTACTGCAAACGGATCTTCACTTAAAATAACCATGTCCGCCACTTTACCCACCTCTAAGCTACCTCTATCTTGTTCGTCAAAGGTGGAAAAATATCCATTATACGTGCACACCCTTAGAGCTTCAGCCACAGACAACCTGTGAGGAATATTCGGATTATTGACCATCCAATGAATCCAGGCAATTGGGTTGGGGAATGTTACTGGGGCATCGGAACTTGCTGAAAAGTTAATACCGTTATGTATAAATTCATTATGGGGCTCTGCGTCAAAAACTCTATCCCCTAGCATAGAATGCATAAATTCGTAATTTGATTCTGACATTTCAATAAATGCAGGCTGCCCAATTACTTGAATATTATAATCCTTCATTATCTGCATGGATTCTGGAGATACAAATGAAGCATGAATTATTCCATGACGGTGATCGTCTCTTGGATTTTCGTCTATAACCTTTTTTAGAATTCTTGTCGCTTGATTTACTGCAGCATCTCCAATAGCATGCATCTGTATTTGTAGCCCCGCCTTATGCACCTTTGTTAGGCGTTCATATAATTCTGAGTCGGTATAATACAAAGTCCCATGATCATCCGTTCCCTCATACGGGATTGTAAACGCAGCATCCCCAGAAGCAATGCTCCCGTCTAGAGCGGTTTCGAAACATCCGCCAAGTCTAGGAATACCTCTCCTCTTTGCCTTCTTCACATCAAAAGACTGAATTAATAGCCTCATTTGAAGAGCACTCTTTTGCCCTTGGTATAGCCACCTCATCAATTCAATATCAATATCTAGAGGAAATCCTGAGGCACATGCTACACAAATCATCCCCACTCCATTTTCTACATATATATCTAATGCATCTTGAAATGCTTGAATGGCATCTTTAATGTCAATGACCTTAAGAATTGAGGCTACCAGTTCGTAAAAGGCTTCCTGACTTATAATTCCACTCTCATAGTCATATCCCCTAATGCTTGCGAGCTTTTTAGGCATTTTTTGAAGAGCCTTTTCGTTTAAAATCGCTGTATGCCCATCTAAAGAGATGATGACTACAGGACGAGTAGAAGTTGCACTATCTATCTCAGTCTTTTCAATAAATCTGCCCTCTGCTACTTTTGGAGATGCTCCATAACATAGCATGGTTTTTTCTTTCGGTAACTTAGAATCCTCTTCTCTAATTTTTTCTTGAATTTCCTTGTTACTCTTGAGCTTGTTAAGCTTAACGGTTGTGGCAAGCATGGCATATGATGTGAAATGAGAATGCGTGTCAACAAAAGAAGGAATTAATACTTTATTACCTAATTCAATCAGCTTTTCTTGCTTATATATGTCTGGTAACTCATTCCCCACATAAACTATCTTTCCATTATCTTCCACGAGGTATTTGTATACATTATTATCTTTGTCTACTGAGATTATTTTTCCTGAAAAAACTTTCATACTTTCTCCAAATTTATTACGGCTATACTATAATTTATATCACAAATGGAAATAATATAAAAACATAAAAGCAAATTATTTGTTGATTTGTGGCACATTTACTGCTATTAGACAATACAAAATTGATGATTTTATGTATTAAAATAAAAAATTAATGTATGAAAAAGGAGTTTTTTCTATATCTAAACAATAAAGGATTTGACATCGTATCAAATCCTTTAATATAGCATACATAAGTAACACAACCTTAAGATATTTACTCAACTGCAAACTAAAAATTTTCTTTTTGAGTATTTCTTATTTATAGAAATGATTGTTAGATATATTCTTTTCCTCGGCTGATTCTCCATTCATGAAAATATCTTCTGGATTTGATGATGAAGAAAATCCAGACTTTTCATAGTAAAATTGCAATGCTGTTGCTTCAATATATGGCTCGACATATATCAAAATCAAACCAAAGGTCAATAGAGCTAATAAAAACCAACCAATGAAGGATAAATACAAAACGAAAAGCTCCATTTTATTATTCTTCATAATTTCAGCTGATCTATTCATAGCTTCATTATATTTCATTTGCTTATTTTCAAGGAAGCAATACTCAATTTGACTATATTTAAAAGCCATATATATTCCTGGTATGATAAAACATATAGTTCCTAAGAATATATAAACGTTAGCAAGAAGTCTTGCTTTAATCATCTCTTGCCAAAATTTTTCTTTATAAGGGATAAAATATCCTTCAAGCTTGCCTTCTCTTCCATTTGTAATATTATGAAAATATAAGATTACACCATATCGAGTCGGTGAAAGAAGAATAGTCCCAACCAAAGAAATTATGCTACCCACTGCCAACAAGGCATTATTCTTTCCTGATTGTACACCTGCATAAAGCGTATTTGGTATAGACATCATAAGTCCATACAAAAACACAACAATAAAACTAAAGAAAACCTTGCCCTTTATTACCCCTTTGGCCTTTTCCTTCATTTCTAATCTATTCATAATGAACCCCCCTTTTTATCTCCACTAGTTGATATTTTTATTATACAAGAATTTATTAAAAAATCTCATTTTTTATAGCCTTGTAGCCAATATTTGTCTTCGCTTTTTTCACTCATCTATAGCTATACACTTAAAACGAAAATATGAAGTTAATAATTTTTGATTACTCAGCTTGTTTAGCATAATAAGCAGCTAAACTTATTAGCATATCTACACTGCCACATATGTTTAAAATATCCACATCTATATATTTTTCCATTGCCCAGCCACTTACATATCGCCCAGCTGGAATGAGTTTTCCGTATTCTTTATCAATATAATTCGCCTCTGGACTTATAAGAGCAAATTTTGTAAATAAAGCTTCTTTGTCATCTTCATCCATTGCTTTTAAGTAGGTATCATACACCCAGTTTAGAGTTTTATTAAACTCTTCAATATATTCACGTGTCATATCCGTATATTTTAATAAATCCATATACCCATTTAACAATACACTGTTAAACCATGCACTAGCGCCTCCACCATATCCACCTTCATTTATATACCAAACTATGTCCTTATCTTCTACAGGTGCCCCTAATACTTCCCTAGCAGATTTAGCAATATCTATAGCATCATTTAAATATTTTTCATCCCCTGTGGTCTCGTACAATGATACCGCTCCAGATATTGGCGTTCCAGTGTTATATGTATATTTTCTTTTATCTATTCTCTTAACACCTACTATTTCATTTGCACCCATTTTATTAAACTCTGTGCAATCATAAAATACACCATCGTCACTTCTTAACGTTAAAACAAATTCATATGCTTTTTTAGCTGTGTTTAAATATATTTCATTGTTGGTGTATTTATATAACTCGCTATAGAATATGATTGCTGGTCCATTTGAACAAGTATGCAACATATCTAGCTCCTCATCCCAATAAAAGCCACCTATCTTTGTTTCTGGCGTAACCCCTTCTATTCCAAAATCTATAAATATTTGAGGATCTAAATCAATATAAGCGCCACATTCAAGTAAATAGTCAGCTATTTCAACAGCATAATCTAAATATTTTTGGTCATTTGTAAGCTCATACATATACAAAATATCCCTTGCTAACCACATATCATCATCATATGAAATGCCGTTCATATTGCTTCCACCTTTATCAAGATCTCTATGGTGCCTATAGCCTAAAAATTTACCATCGGTACCATCTTTTCTATAGTACATTAATCCCTCTAAGGCATTATCATATGCAGCAACAGCTCCCAAATCTTCCCCTACAATAGACTCATATAATGCAAATTTATATAACATACTCAAAAAAGATCCATAGCCCCATACAGATGCTTGTATAGCAGGTATCATAATTCCAAATGTTGACCAAATTTCAGTCTTAAACGGAAACGGCACTTTTGTCACCATAGTAAGTTCATCATTGTAATAGTTGTCATATATGCTTTGCTTTAAATAATTTGCCCTCTCAAAGTTTTGAATAGCAAGCCTTTCCTCTTCTGACATTGGCGCTTCCTTTGTCAAAACAAAATTTGCTAAAAGTGTAGAAATTAAAACTGCAATACTTACACAAATTAGCAGCACTGCAACAACTTTTGTAATAGCTTTTTTCATATTATATCCCACCTTTAAAACACATTACTTGGTTATATGTTTTATTTTACTCTCGTATGATAATGTTTTAAATTGAACCAGTGTAAATGGTTAGCAACATTAGTTATATATATTCATTTTGAACTCTTACTTTAGTATAACATTTACTTTGCAAATTAAACATAGCATGTAAATAACAAGACAAACGGTTTAGTGTAGCTTTCATCCTAACTGACATAAATTTAAAAATTCATACTTTAGACATCCTTAATTAGCTTCTTCATCTAAAGTTTCTAAAAGAAAACTGACAGGACGAAAACCATCATTACATGAAATCATTGCAGATTTTTTATTTTTCATCCAGCCGCTATAAATATCTTCACCACCGTAAGCCAAAGTCATAACAAATGGCGACATTGTTTCCCAAGCACTGTCACACATTCCTTCTGGTTTTTGCCATCCGTTAGCCACAAAAACTTGCCCTTCTACAAGATTACAAGCATCCTTAATCGGATTTTCATACTCATCTATAAGATTTTTATGGACTACAATTTTTTTGACCGTAATTTTAACTTTTTTCATATATAACCCCTAGTACATCCTCACCAATTATATTTGATTTCATATCCTCAATAGCCTCTAGTACATCCTAACTATATTTAGTTTCAAATTCTCAATAACTACTAGCGCTTCTTAGTTAATTGTATTGGATTTCATACTCTCAATAATCTCTAGTACATCCTAACTAACTATATTTAGTTTCAAATTCTCAATAGCCTCTAGTACATCCTCACCAATTGTATTGGATTTCATACTCTCAATAACCTCTAGTACATCCTAACTAACTATATTTAGTTTCATATTCTCAATAACCTCTAGCACATCCTAGCTAATTATATTTAGGTTTCATATTCTCATAAGTTTTCTGACTTATAAATCGCAATTTAATTACTTTAATGTGACATTTTTTAGAGATATTCTATCTTTTTCTTTTTCAACATTGTCTCTTTCTCTTGTATTTGTAGTTCTTGGTGTTACTTTAAAATTTTCAACCTCAAGTCCATCGACATAACGTGCAAACAAACCATAAACTGGCAAATCCCAATAACCACTAATATCGTGATTTATGATATACATGTGAGAAACTCTT
>JAAZJD010000087.1 GCA_012800525.1 Clostridiales bacterium | reverse complement strand
TTCTTCATCTAAATTCCACACCTTACGAACTTGCCAATGAGTTATTTTCAGTATTTGTGCAACTTTTTCTTGAGATATCCCAAGTTCCTTGTATGCTAAAATTCTTTTATATTCTCCTATATCCATACGACATTTACCTCCTATTTTTTATTTTTATGAATATATAAAAAAAGTCCGCATTATTTTATTAATGCAGACATATTACCAACCCTCATACGCACCACCCCCTTTTCATTTAGATAAACAAAACGGCAGTCACTCTAATTAGCAACTACCGTAATCTTTACTTTACATAATACTAGTATTCACACATATACGCACGCACGTGAAAGGCATTTATGTTTTTATTGAAATTTAGTGATTATTACATTGAATAATGGGGGATTAAAAATTGTAAAAAATACCTTTATACTAAAAATAGTCAAATTACGTCCGCAGGGCGTTTCGTAGCCACGGCAACAAGAAAGTCTTGCTATTGAGCATATTTGTTAAACACCTACAAATGTTGTATACAAAAACATATAAAACTTTAAACCTAACTTATCCGTCTTTTTGTAATAACTAATCAGGCTTAAAACGAATAGTTTATTTAGCTATAATCTTTTTTGTTGCACTTGTCTTGGCATCAGAAAATAGCACTACATCCTTAATAACTTTTTTGTGCATCGCTTTAATAAGAATTGCCATATATTCATAGTCAGGTTTTCCGTTTTCTTTTACAGGTAACTTTATACTTAACGCATCAGCATCTTTAGCGTAAAAGTTTTTATCATAACTAAACTGTCCATTATACGACGACTTATGTATAGCTGATGTTACAAATATTGCCGCATGCTTTTCTAATTTTTCTGTATGTACCACAGCAATATGATCATCTCCACCATATTTATAATTTCTATATTTGGCAGAACCAAACATATCTATTGTTGTTGTATTAGAATTGAAAATCTTAACATCATTGCCAATAAAAGCCGATACTCCTTCTTCCGCTTCTCCAGCCGTAACAAACGGCAATGCTCCAGGAACTCTATCAGCACTCTTTAGTCTCTTGCCACGAGTTGATGAGCCAAATAATTTTTTAACATTAAATTCTTTCCAATTTAGTTTGTCAAAATCATTTAATGCCTCTTCCTCTTCTTTAGTTAAATTGTAATCTTTTAAACCTGTAACAGTTAAATAAGCTTCTAGCTCTGCGACATGCAGAGCTTCTAGCTCTGCGACATGCAGAGCTTCTAGCTCTGCGACAAAATTTTCCATAAATGTAAAATCTATTTTCCCATCTGTAGTTGGAAGTTTTATTTTTTCTTTTTTTACTTTATTCCAACCTGACTTATTCCCCCAATTATACCTCCCATATACCTTATTGAGGGAAGATAATATGAAATAGTGTATTTTTTCTATTTTTATGTTTTTATCTTTAAATGTAAACGCATAACTATCTTGTGCAACTGTAAATTCTCTAGGCTGATAAAATGCCCGACCAAATCCATTGGCAGTTGCCGTAAAAACATTTTTTAACACCGTTGCATTTTCGCGAGATAGATATTTCCCTATTTGATTATTTGTCAAAATAGCGGTAGTAGCAGGCAAATCCCCCTCTATGTTTTTTGATACATTGTTGGTTTTTATTTTTTCAAATAAATCACCTATCTTATATTCGCCCCACTTAACATTGTCTAGTTTTTCGTTAAGCAGGGCTATTGTTTTCCCAGGCCTTTATCTTCTCCTTTACTACTCTTTAATAAATTTGATACTTCCCAAGATAAATAATCACCTATTGTTTTTCTAAAATCATCAAGTTTTGGTTGTATATCAACTGGTGCTGATTGATTCCAGTCATTACCATTCTTTGGGTCTATATGCCCTTCATAATATTCCTTTTCAGTAAAAATATTAAGTTTACCTTTTCCAAACTTTACTAAATCAACCAACTCAGCATATCGACCTTTAGCATTATCTGTATCCCACAAATTTTTCCTTGCTTTCTTGCGATTTGTTCTTGTATAACCATCGTTAGTGAAGTCAATAAATTTTACAACATCATCTTTCTCATGTGCTTCTGCTACTTTGAATACATATATATAAGTTTGAACACTTGATTTTCCTACAAACAAATCAATCGGCATTTTAATACTGGCTAACAATGTGTTTTTTTCTAGAATTTTTTTATTATACTCAGTAGCTTTTCCTGAACCAGCTGAACCTTGAATGATGACTGCTCCATAGCCTTTATTCATCATTGATAGTGCTTTTTCAACAAAAATCATTCCATTCCCTTCAGCTGAATATGGTGGGTTTAGCACAAATGCATCAGCAGGAAAATCTATGGTAGTTTTACCAAAACCATATTTGCCATCAAAGTCACGCAATGAGTCTTTGTTTAAAATATTGGAACTACCATCTCCCATCATAATCATATTCAAAATGGCTAGCATATATACATTAGATAATATTTCTAGACCTAATAACTGATTAGCTTTAATCTCTGCTTCTTTAACTTTTAATTCTTCGGGCGATTTAATTTTTGCTTTAGCATCATTTATCATTTCGTTCATAGCTGCAACAAGCAATCCCGCTGAGCCTGTTGCAAAATCCCATACATAAGAATCTTTATTGACTCTTACCAGTTTAACTAATAATTTGGCGACATACGATGGCGTTAATACTACATCATTTAACTTGTCTTCACTAAAACCTAACCAGCTATACATCTCATTAAACAACTTCCCTGTAAAATCTGTAGTCAACCCAATTTTGTAGTATATACCCAAATCATCAATTATCTTTGAAAACACTCTTTTCAATTGACTTTCCCCATTCGTGGGTTTGTTAATATTATCAGTTGTTAAAGTGTTAGTTAAAGTTCTAACTATTAAACCCTTCTTTTCTTTTGGGAGCCTCTTTTCACTTAAAAATGCTTCAATCTTTCGAATTATAATATCTCCGTCTCGATTCCCATGCTCAGTAGATGATTTTAAATCACTCTTATCCAAAGGTGCGACTTTACCAGGGACTCCTAGTGTAGCAATGATTGTAGCTGCGACCAAATACACTCTATCGTTTTCACCTAGTCCTTTTTCTTCTTGATAAATATCATTATTTAACTTAACCAAGCTAGCAGTGATTTCCGATTCTCTTCTTTCTTTTAGCTCATCTAATTCTTTCGGTAACAATGATAAAGTATGTATTTTGTCAATAAATGCATCAAAATTATCTTTTTTTAGAAACGATAAATCGGTATAATCATCAACTTTCTGACCAATACCAAAATTTCTTTTTGAAACATAATAAACGCCTATTTCATGTTTTAATTTACCACTGGGATTTCTATAACCAGTCACACCTATTGCAATAATCTCAGTATAGGCGGTATGGTGCAATATGGCGTTTGCATAATGAACCGCCCCATTCACAGCATAATCTTTTATGTTTTTATACAAAACCTTGTTTTTGGAGTTCAGGTTTTCAACATGTCCATCTGAGTCGAGTTTTACTAACTTATCTTTATAGCCCTTGTATTCAATTAAAACGGGATAGTATTTTAGGTTTTTATCCTGTAATAGTAACTTAGCGTCTGGTCTATTTCCACCTCTTCCGCCACTTTTAGAATAATACTCATTAAGAGCCCTATCAATAGAGTCATTAAGTGGTTCTTGCTCTAACTTGTAATCCAATTTATACGTCTTCAACCAGCCGTTGCATAAATCAGCAATATTTGGTTCTACAGACTTCACTTTCCCTGCCATAATTACTCCTCCAACCAAGTATTATCGTGGTTTAATTAACTAAGGCAAATAAAAGCATTGCAATACTTAATAATATGACTAACCTTATTCCTGATATAAATCTTTTTGTATCTATGTATGTGCGAAAAGAAGCTCTTTTGACTTCTCAAATAGAAGGCACACAAGCGACTTTAGAAGATGTGCTAGACCCTAGTGTTGATGCAAATTCCAACCGTGATGTTGAGGAAGTTATCAATTATATCAAGGCACTAAATTTTACAATTAATCGTCTAAACGATTTACCCATCTGTAGCCGTCTTATTCGCGAGATACACTCAGTGCTTATGTCAGGTGTGCGCGGGCAGGATAAAAGTCCGGGCGAATTTCGCCATACACAAAATTGGATTGGAGGTATTGGTAGCACTTTATCTAATGCTAGCTTTATTCCGCAATCACCTGAAGATATGAACTTGGCAATGTCTGATTTAGAAAAATATATCAACTCTGATGACAGTCTTGATACACTTGTGCAAACTGCTTTGATACACTATCAGTTTGAAACCATTCACCCATTTTTAGATGGCAACGGAAGAATTGGCAGGCTGTTAATTGTGCTATTTTTAATACAAAAAGGATTACTATCTTCTCCCTCCTTGTATGTATCATATTTTTTGAAAAGCAACCGTGTAGAATATTATGACCGCTTAATGGAAGTCCGCCGAAGTGGCAATTATGAACAATGGGTCAAGTTTTTTTTACAAGCTATTTATCAATCTGCCAAGGACGCTATAGTAAACATAGAAAAGTTATCGGCACTTAGAGAAAATAATATTGGTCTTATACAAGCAACAGGTAGGGCTTCCACTACTCTTTTACGATTGTATTATTACTTAGAAGAAAATCCTATAATAAGTATCACCAAAACGGCGAAAGCGCTATCTCTAAGCTATAATGCGACAAACAATGCGATTAATAGAATGCTAGATTTGGGCATTCTTTACCCAACATCAGAGGCGCAAAGAAATAAAACTTTTATCTATAAAAACTATCTGGATATTTTGAAGTCTGGGATGCTCTAGTATATTCCTTAGATGAACAGCATATCTAGCTTCGCCAGCAACTAAAAAGCAATGATAGGTTAAAATTTAATACACTTAAATAAATAAGTACGAATTTTTGAATACAATGAAAAGTACGAAACTTTTAATATGTTTGATACTTTTTCGTAAATCTTAGAGATATCGCCAATTTAACTGATTTAGATACCTATATAACACATCAAATCCACCAAAACTACACTATTACACTTATCGTAAGTGTAATTTAGCTTTTGGTAAGGACGAGGTCACCGGTTCAAATCCGGTTAGCAGCTCCAAAAAACTATAACAATCGCTCATATGGGCGATTGTTGTATTTACACCTTTTATTTTACTACTTCTAAAATTATTTGTGTCTTCACTATAAAATCCACCCTCTTTTAAAT
>JAAZJD010000006.1 GCA_012800525.1 Clostridiales bacterium | reverse complement strand
ATTTAAATTTAGAACCAGAATTAATAAGAGCTATTGAATCAGTGGATATATTTGATAATTTATCAGCCAAATTTAAGTATAATTTTTCTAAACGTAAGATTACTTTGGAAATGTACAACAAGGCACAACTTATAGCAACTGTATTTTTAGATGTACAAGAAATAACTGATGAGTTTAAGTTTGTTTATCCAGATGAAAATGATCCTGTATATTTTGAAACTTTCAATCCGTTAGAAAATCCTAGTGTAAAAAATATTAATGTAGATATCAATCTAAACCATCAAAAGGCACAAGGGCTTGATATTTCAAGGTTTGTTGGTCTTTTTGCTGGTGATGTTAGTGGAAAAAATACTCAATTAAACTTAACTGCAAATGAGGGGTTATCTATTAGAGGAGATATTTGGCAAGAGGATCAAAGAACCTTTGTTCATTTGAAGGTATATAAAACCAAAATTTCACCAGTAGGAGAAGAGCTTTTATTTGAAATTGCTACTAATAAAAATAAGACAGATGAATTTTTAGTGTATAGCAAAATGCATAATTTAAGATATAAAATTTCTCAAACTACCTTTAAGGAATTATATAATGAACTAGTTGGAAGCAATCAGTTGTTTGAATATGATGAAATTGTTAGGTTAATTGTTAAAGCAAATGATTATGGTCAGTTAATTTTGAGGGGAGATGATATATTTATAGATATAAAACCAAAAGCAGGTACCGAAAACATATTGAAAAAATATACTGGTTCTGATGGTTTATTTGCCCAAATAAAATTAAAAGGGAATTTTGAAGTGCCCGCAGGCTTTTCTACTATTAATCCTAGTGACTATAGTGATGTAACCTTATCATTTGATCAAGAAGTGGTGTATTTAGAAAATATTTATCAACTAAGGTTTGTTGATAAAGTAAATGTTTTAGTAGATGGAAATAACTATTTATTTAATGCTAGCTACAAAGAAAGTAGTATTAGTTTTGTCCCAGGTAAAGATTCATATAATCCCCTTGTTAGATTGTTTGGTCAGGAAAAATCTTACAATATAAGGATTACAGATAACATCAATGGGCATAAGAAAATTCAAAGATTAAGAAGTGGTTTTATGGAAATAAATCCTTCTATGGAAAATCCTGTGCCTAAAAAAATTGATGTTATATATCAAGATGGAACCTCGGGCAAGGTGGATTTTAGAATTATTGACTTTGAGTATACTAATGAAAATATTATAAATGCTATAAACGGAGAGCCATATAAAGCATATAAGATTGTTGTAGGCGAAGGCTCAATTTACGAGACAAAATATAATCTAGAAGTAAAAATTATTTCTTGTGCTATTAAATCAATTGCTGGAGTTTATGCTTATGACATTCCTGTTGTGGCAAGCATTAGTATAGATCCTGTTGAGTATGCTTTGCAAATATCCGACCATGGAAAATATCATAAAACAGCTAATCCTAACGGATATAATCCAATCATATATAGATCTGTGGCTACAGAGGAATATGGAAGAAATGATTTGGTTATAGAATTTTGGGAAGAGATAGGTAATCCAAGTAAGGGAACTAGAAAAGAAGTTGTTAGTGATCCAAACTGGGATTTTGATTTTGATGAAATTAACTATGAAGGCTTTACAAAATTAGTGCTTGGCAAGTATAACACCATTGATATTGCGATGGAATTGGTTGTTGAAAATAAGAGTGTTTCGCACGTTAAGATAAATGATGAGCCAAATGCTTATTACACAGTAGATGCACTGAAAAAAGCAACACATACAATTCCTTCAATAACTTCAAGTCAAAATGAAGTAAGAGTTTATTTTGCATCTGGTCATTATAGAATAATAGGCGAAGGTGAGCCAATTGATGATCCATATTTTGACGGTTATTGCAATAAACCATTAGTTTGGACATATCCAACGGCAAACTTTGCCCAAGTAGATGGGACAAGAATGCCACTGAATGGTGGAACTCAAAACAAAACCACAGCAAGCTTTGGTTTCCCTTCTATTGGTGTGCAAACGCTGACCTTAAATGTTGTGTGTCCAACAAGGGTTCCAAAGTATGTTGAAGATACTTCTATTGCAATAGTTAGAATTGAATATTATCCAGAGACAAATACAATTAATGAGAATGCAACAATTAGAGAAGCTATAAAAACTCACATGCTTTCATTTTATGAAGATGGTGACATGGGCTTACCTTTTGAGTTTGATCCATATAGTTCAAGAGACGAAAATTTAAAATTACCAAGTCATATTTATATGAATGCAGTATATGCTGGGAATATAACTAAGAGAACTAAATATAATGTAACTTGGAAATCTATTAGGTCAACAGATGAAACAATTGATAATAGAAATATTATAGAAGCTAGTGGAAAAATTAAAAATGCACTTGCAGTAGAAAGCTATTTAGAGGTAAATGGAGTTTTAGGAGATCATTTAAAAACCAATATTCGTTTATTAATTCATAATAAATCTGCTGCATATGATAGGGTAATTTTCTATGGTGACTATGACAGCGAAAACGAGGAATATGGAGAATATAAATATGATAATGATGATGGCCAAAATAAAAACCCAATTGAAGTTATAAATGAATTTGGAAAAGGAAGCTATTCTCTAGAAAAGTTAAATGCATATAATGATTTAATTCTTCCCGCATATGCAAAATTAATATTCCCTGAGGGTGTTGCACTTGAAGATAACATTTATTCAATTACATGGAAAACAGAAGCTGGTCTTAGTCTAGAAGAATATATTAGTACGATTTTGACTCCAGAAGGTGGACAAGTTGAGTTTCATGGACTTATTGGCGGTGGAGATATCGTATCACAAGTTATTCCTGTGCTATTAAAATTTAGCGATAAACAAGTTGTTGGAGATGAAATTTTTGGAGTTGTTTCAACTTTAACGCCTACCAGTAATTCATTTTCTGGAAGCGGAGATAGATATGAGGTAATCAACACTTATTCAACAGAAAGTGCCGAAATATTAGAGCAATTTTCAAGTGGTTCAAATCATCAAGTGGGAGTGAGATTTGAAGATGGAACAGTGGCTTTGGATGTAGATGCGGTATTTTATAATTTAGCTGAACTAACTACTTTATTACAAAGCCCATATGGCTCTGATTCAAGGTTTAATGAAGAACTTTATCCAAATGATACATTCACACTACAAGGCAAGATTAAAGCTGGTACTACGCTTGAGCAAGAGGTATCTTTAAGATTAAGAATAGATTCGCAGATTATAGCAGGTTTTAACTTTTCTAGGATAGACAGTGCATATAGACTGATGGAAGCTGGTGTAAGTGCCATAAAAGTTGAACAATCGCATGAGATTTATACTAGCGGCCAATTGGTTGGTGAAAATACTTTAACAATTACCATCAATAAGCCATTTTTATTGAAAAAACGAGTTGGTGATAGTTTCCAAACTGTTAATCTAAAAGAATATCTAACTTATATATTTGAACGCTTAAATATTTCTCTTGGGTCAAGATCAATTGATGCAAAAGCTCATGTCAATTTTATAGAAAACTTTAACGATATAGCTTATCACAAAATAAGTGCTCCAGGCGCGAATGTCACTTATGAAGAGAGTGGCAATGTCGTTGCAATTAAACTTGGGTTATATAAGTTTGGTGAAGGATCATGTAAAGAGCCTTACTCATTGGTTATAAAAGTTAGAAGAGATCAAGCTAGAGAGACATCTGTTACAGAGCAGGTAGAGGTGTTTGATAAATATGGAATTCCACTATATGGAAGTAGTTATGGATATACTATTCCTCAAAATTACTTAATTAATTTCACTGCTAGTGGGCTTGTCGAATTTAATGATTTAGTATGGCTTGCAAAAAGAAATTATCCAAATGCAAATATAACTAAAGATGCGGTTGTGACAAATGTAATAAATAATTTCTTTACCTTTAATCAAAATAGCCCACTTGAACTATATGCTATTTTACCAAATGGTGAAAGATTTTCAAGAACTTTAAATTTCTTAGGAAAATCCATATCAAATATCAATTATGAGATAGTAGATGCTGGAAAATTTAATATAACTAGCACATTTAATGCCTCAGATGCTGGAACTTTAAAAATTAAGGATATATATGAATTTTTCCCAGTTGAAGATATTATTTTGCAGTTACCAAGATATATTAGACCACTTAGGACACAAGCTGACAATCAAGAAAAAGTTTCTTTTGAAATTGCAACAGATTGGACACCTTTTGCGGTTTTTGCTCAAGAATTTGAAAAAGAACCGGATGTATGGGAATATGTGGAAGTTGACGGTAAATATGTATTTGATATTAATAAAATTAAAGCTCAGTTTACTTCACTAGGTTTAGCTAGAACTCCATTTGCTAGAACCAAAATTGTAGGATACAACGGTCAAGAACAAGAAGTTCATATGTATGTTCAAATAGAATCAGTTGGCGCAGGAAGAGTATCTCATTCGGAAATTAACTTTATTGATAATCATTTAAGATTTGATCCATATGAAAACCCTGAAAATACAGGCGAATTTATTTTACCCAAAGATATTTTATTAACATATAAAGATTCGGAAAATAAAGATGTTAGTCATCAATTTGCAAACACAGATAATATTTCTTATGAGATAAAAAATCAAATTACTGGTGAGTTTGAGCCAATTGAAAAAATAACATATAATCGCTTTGGTCATACTCTAGATAGTAAATATGGTGAAAGTACAAGTACACTGACACTTCGTGTAGTATTACCAGATGACAACAGGTGCACGACAATAACAATAGAGTGTTTAAATAGAGTTATTCAAAGTGTCCAAGTAGCAAACAAGAAAACTTTACAAAATGAAGAAAGTAATTTAATTGAAGCTACATACTATATTGATCCATATGACAAAGAAACCTTTACCTTACCAGAATATGCATACTTTAGTTTTGGTGAAGGTGAATATATTGAAGAAAATGTTGAAGTTAAGATTGAATTAAATAAATTTAGTGAGGATTATCCATTTACATTAAATGAAAATGGCACATATGTTTATTCTCCTACAACCAACTCACATCAAGGTGGCCAATATTTGTTTTATGGCTACTTGAGAGGTTTTGGACAAGGCGATGCAAGACAGTATTTCTTTATTAATGTTTTTGTTTTAAATAGGACTCTTGTAGAAAAACCTCTTGAATTAAGAAGTGACTATAGATTAGAAGAGTACAATAAAAATCCGATTGAGTTTTTAGCAAGGGATATTCCGTATAAATTAAATGAAGGTGATGCAAGTTTTGCAGATATTAGTAATGTTGATTTTACTTTGATTGATGATATGACATCATTAGAGACAAGTTTAAAGGATCTTCCAGAAAATGCTGGTGCAACATTTATTTACCAAAACACATATGCAAATGGAATATTTAATTCTTATTTTACACTATCTAATCCAGTAATACCTGAAATAAAATGGTTTTTAACTGTTAGTGGTACAAGCAGGGAAGTAACAAATGATGATATTGTTCCAACTGGGTTTACATTTGTTTTAGATGGTTATATTGGCTATGGAAGTGAAACAAACTATGTAAGGAGCGAAAAGATTGGCTTAAAATTACAAGCCAGGAAGTGGACTTTTGATAGGATACAAGATGTTGATATTGGTGAATCTGACCCTGCAATTGCCTTTAGCTCATTTACAAGAGAGCCTATTGATGAAACATTTGTAGTATTTTTCAAATACACCGATTATAACAATATAGTACAAGAAGAATCTCTTTCTTTTGTTTCAGAAACAGCATATGAAAAATATTTACTTGCGTACGAACAATATCTAGAAGCTTATCAACAATATTTGGAAAATGGTGGGGTGGAGCCAACACCTCAAATGCGTCCTTTGGCATGTATATATTGGGGAGATGT
>JAAZJD010000005.1 GCA_012800525.1 Clostridiales bacterium | reverse complement strand
TTTTTTAATTCAGTCTTGAAAATGCTAATTTCAATATGGTATAATAAAATTGCTCGAAGGATATTGAAAACATTAAGTTAGATTTTCACCCTAATACGATTACGGGTTTACGGAGTTCTAATTTGGATGTCAAGCCCCAAGGCAACTTGATACCGGGAAGGCAGATATCTTAGACAGTTCACCCACCTGCAGGAGCAGGTGTATAAATCCTTAATGCAATATTCGAGAGGAAGGTGCTGAGAAGCACCTTCTTTCTTTTTTAGGCTAGTTTTTACCTACAACCTTGCTTGTAAACAAGCTCCTTTTAATTTACACAAAGTCGCATAAAATGATATAGTTATTAAGATATGAATATAAGTCAACTTTATGTTGACACAAGATAATAAGGAGGATTTCAATGCAATATTCAAAAGAAGTAAAAGAAATGTATTGTGTTGCTAAAGGTGCAAACCATGGTCCAGCCGCTATTCCTGAAGAAGGTAAATGGGTTCAAGCTAAAGAAGTTAAAGATATTTCGGGTTTAACTCACGGTGTTGGTTGGTGTGCTCCACAGCAAGGTGCATGCAAATTAACATTAAATGTTAAAAATGGCATTATTGAAGAAGCTTTAATAGAGACTTTAGGGTGTTCAGGAATGACACACTCTGCTGCTATGGCTGCTGAAATTTTAACTGGGAAAACTATTATAGAAGCACTTAATACTGACCTAGTTTGTGATGCAATTAACACAGCAATGAGAGAGCTATTTTTGCAAATCGTTTATGGAAGATCACAAACTGCTTTTTCAGAAAATGGCCTACCAATTGGAGCAGGTTTAGAAGATCTTGGGAAAGGATTAAGAAGTCAAGTTGGAACAACATATTCAACAACTTTGAAAGGACCAAGATATTTAGAAGTAGCTGAAGGTTATGTAACTAGACTTGGTCTTGACAAGAATGATGAAATAATCGGATATGAGTTTGTTAAAATAGGACCAATGATGGAGCAAATCAATGTGAAAGGCATTGCTCCTGAAGTTGCTTTAAAAAACTGCACAGGAAAATATGGAAGATTTGACGATGCAGTTAAATTTATCAACCCACGCGTTGAATAAGGAGGCTAACTATGGCGATTAGATTTGAAGGATATGAAAGAAGAATTGATAAAGTCAATAAATTCTTAAATGCAAATGGAATTAAAAATTTAGAAGAAGCAAGACAAATCTGTCTAGATAAAGGCATAAATGTAGAAGCTATAGTTAAAGGTGTTCAACCAATTGCATTTGAAAATGCAGTTTGGGCATATACTGTAGGCTGTGCTTATGCAATTAAGAAAGGTATTAAAAAAGCTGCTGACGCTGCTGAAGCAATAGGTGAAGGATTACAAGCATTTTGTATTCCAGGATCAGTTGCAACAGTTAGAGAGGTTGGTTTAGGACATGGAAATTTAGCTGCTATGCTCTTAAGAGAAGAGACAAAATGTTTTGCATTTACAGCTGGACACGAAAGTTTTGCTGCTGCAGAAGGTGCAATAGGAATTGCAAGATCTGCAAACAAAGTTAGAAAAGAAGATTTAAGAGTTATTTTAAATGGTCTTGGAAAAGATGCAGCATATATCATCAGCAGAATAAATGGATTTACATATGTAGAAACAACATTTGACCATTTTGAAGAAAAACTAACAGTTGTTAGAGAAGTTCCTTTCAGTGATG
>JAAZJD010000086.1 GCA_012800525.1 Clostridiales bacterium | reverse complement strand
TGGTGGACGATAACGGGCTCGAACCGCTGACTTTCTCCACGTCAAGAAGACACTCTACCAACTGAGTTAATCGTCCGTTCGTTTGTGTATCTCATAATAACAAAATTGAATAAAAAAAGCAATAACTATTAATTGACTAAAAACTATTTATAATCTCCACACATAATTTTAGCTGTAAACACAGTTATGTAGTATATTGTAATATGTATTTTGTTTGTTTCAATAATTCTATTATGATATACTTTAAACTATAAAATTATAACATATTAAAGAGGACATTAATGAAAAAAGAATTTTATCAAATACCAGATTTTCCAGAAATAGAACATAAAATTTTAAAGTTTTGGGAAGAGAATGATTGCTTTAAAAAGTTGGTTGAAAAGAATAAAAACGGTAAGCGTTTTAGATTTTTAGATGGTCCAATAACAGCAAATAACCCAATGGGGATTCACCATGCTTGGGGTAGAACTTTAAAAGATGCATATATTAGATATCAGGCTATGAATGGTAAATCTTGTCAATATCAAAATGGTTTTGATGCACAAGGGTTATGGGTTGAAGTTGAAGTTGAAAAAAGTTTAGGTTTTTCAGATAAAAGTGATATTGAAAAATATGGGATGGATAAATTTACTGAAGCTTGTATGGCAAGGGTTAAGAAATTTTCAGATATTATAACTGAGCAAAGCAAGCGTTTAGGACAATGGATGGATTGGGATAATTCATACTATACAAATACAGATTTAAACATTACTTCCATTTGGCACTTTTTAAAAGTTTGCCATGAAAAAGGTTGGCTTGTAAAGACGCATAGACCAATGCCATGGTGTCCAAGATGTGGAACAAGTCTATCTGACCATGAAATGGCAGGTTCATATTGTGATATGGAGCATTTGTCAATATTTGCAAAGCTACCAATTAAAGGAACTAATGACAAAATGTTGCTATGGACAACAACTCCATGGACATTGACAGCAAACGTAGCTTTAGCTGTGAATCCAAACAATGATTATGTGAGAGTAAAAGTAAAGTCTGATACAGCAAATATCATTATTGGCAAAGAAGCAATAAAAAAATTAGCAGGAGATATCGTAGAGGTAAGTGAACCATTTAAAGGAAAAGAACTTTTAGGACTAGAATATGAAACATGTTTCCCAAATCTTTCAGTGCAAAACTTTACACATAAAATAATTCCTTGGGAGATGATTGATGCAGAAGAAGGAACTGGTGTTGTTCATATAGCTCCTGGTTGTGGTGCAGAAGACTATGATCTTGGAAAAGAACATAATCTTCCAGCAATTTGTCCAATTAATGAAGAGGGGCACATGCTTTGTGGATATGGGGAGTTTGAGGGTTTTTGTACAGAAACAATTGTAAATCCTGTCGTATGTTCATTAGAAAAACAAAACAAATTATATAAAACAGAAATGTATGCTCACAGTTATCCTCAATGCTGGAGATGTAAAACTTCTGTTGTTTTTAAGTTGGTAGATGAATGGAATATAAATACAGATGAAATTAGACCATTAATGATTGAAGCAATTAAAGATGTAGATTGGGAGCCAGAGCATCTTGGAAAGAGAATGCTTGATTGGCTAAATAACATGGGGGCATGGAATATATCAAGAAAAAGATTTTATGGTTTGCCTCTTCCTTTTTATCCATGTAAAAAATGCGGACATTTAACTGTCATTGGAAGCAAAGAAGAACTATTAGAAAAAAGCACAACTAAAAGTTTAGATGGCGTTCCTCATCTTCATAGACCATATATTGATACTGTTAAAATTTTCTGTGAAAAATGTGGTGCTGAAGTAGAGAGAGTTCCAGAAGTAGGGGATTGCTGGCTAGATGCTGGAATTACACCTTTTTCAACAAAGAAATATTTTAGTGACAAAGAATATTTTGACAATAACTTTCCTTCAGATTTAGTTTTAGAAATGAAAGAACAAATTAGATTATGGTTTTATTCATTACTTTTTATGTCTGTTGCTTTGACAGGGAAAGCACCATATAAAAAACTTGTAGGTCATTCAAGTGTTGTTAGAGAAAATGGTGAGAAATTTAGTAAAACTGGATATATGATTCGTTTTGATGAAGCTGCAGAAAAAATGGGTGCAGATATAATTAGATATCTATACTCTGCAAATCCAGTAGGAACTGATGTTAGATTTGGATATGGTATTGCAGATGAAGCAAGACGCAAATTAATGTCATTGTGGAATATATATGTGTTTTTTAATATTTATGCTTCAATTGATAAGCCAGATATCGAAAATCATAAAGTTGATTATAAAAAATTGACTCATAGCGATAGATGGTTATTAGTTAGAACTCAAGACTTTATTGATAAAGCTCGTCAAGAAATGGATAACTATAGAACAGCTCCTTTAATTAAAGATGTTGAGGCATATGTTGATGAAGTAAGTAATTGGTATATAAGAATAAATAGAAGAAGATTTTGGAAGTCAGAAAATAAAGAAGATCAAATGAATGCTTATTGGTGTTTATATCAATCTTTAAAAGCTTTGATTACCGTTTTAGCTCCAATAGTTCCATTTATTACTGAATATATTTATCAAAATACAATTAGAGTTATTGAAAAAGATGCTCCAACTTCAATTCATCACTATACTTATTTAACAAAAGTAGCTCTACCAGAAGGAATGAATATTGAAGAGGAAAGAAATGTTTTAGAAGAAACCATTATTGCAAGAAATGTTATAACAACCGCTCAAAGGATGAGAAATGAAGCACAAATGAAGGTTAAACAACCACTACAAACTTTATTTATCAATACAAGTGCTGCAGGGCAAGCTGATATTGAAAAACTTTTAGATATCATTCAAGAAGAGCTAAACATCAAGGAAGTTATATTTACAAATGATGCAAAAAATTATGAAGATACTTTTTATGCAGTAAACTTTAGAGTAGCAGGTAGAGTATTGAAGGGTGAAGCTCAAAAATTAAAAACTATTATTGATAATATGACTCAAGACGAGTATGATAAACTTACAGAGCAACTAGAGCATGGGAAATTTAGTGTTAGTGGTTTTGCTGATTTAGACAAGGATTTACTAGAGGCACTATCACGTCCAAAGTTAGGATTTGTTGTTGCAAAAGAAATGAATATGGTTCTAGGCTTAGACACTAATTTAAATGACGAATTAATTGAGGAAGGTTTTGTAAGAGAACTTATTAGGCAAATTCAAGTTCTTAGAAAGGAGGCAGATTTTGCTGTAGAACAAAGAATTATAGCAGACATTATAGTAAAAGACGAATTTGCAAAAACAGCTATTAAAACACATTTAGATAGAATAAAATCAGATATTTTAGCAAGAGATGTTGAGAATATTTCAAATCCCGATATTGAAAAAACTGTCGATGTGCAAGATTATGAAGTTACAATTAAATTAAAAAAATAAAGGAGAGATGATATGAAAAAAATTAAAGTTGGTGTAGTTGGATATGGCGTTATTGGACAAAGGTTAGCTGATGGCGTTTTTATGCAAGGAGATATGGAGTTAGTTGGCATTTGTGATGTTGGCGTAACTTTAGCAATTAGAGCATTGAAAGAAAAAGGGATGCCTTATAATTTATATTTAGTCGATATGTCAAAGAAATCAGATTTTGACAAATATTCTATTGAAATATCAGGCTCTCTTGAGGATTTAGTAAAAAAATGTGATGTTATTTTAGATAGTACACCAGCTGGAGTTGGTGCTAAAAACAAACTTTTGTATCAAAAATATAATGTTAAAGCAATATTCCAAGGTGGCGAAGATAATAGTGTAGCAGACGTGTTCTTTCATGGATATGCAAACTATGAAAAAGGACTTGGAAAAGATTTTCTAAAATTAACTAGCTGTAATACCACAGGTTTAATTAGGGCAGTTGACTGTTTAGACAGGGCTTATGGTCTAGATAAGGTTGCGATTACTATCATAAGGCGTGTGGCAGATCCAGGTGACTATCATAGAGGCTTAACAAATGCACTAAGAGTTGATAAAGCACCTTCTCATCAAGCTTTAGATTTAATGACAATTATGCCTCATATTGATGCAACAGGTATTTTAGTACATACTCCAGTAACACATGGACATATAATCACAGTTATTGCAAAAGGTAAAAAGAAGATTACAAAGAAGATGGCTCTTGAAGCTTTTAGAGCACATCCTCGTATAAGAATGGTAAGTATAGATGAAGGATTTTTAGGTAACGCATCTTTATTTAGATATGCAAGAGATTTAGGAAATCCAAGAGGCGATATGTATGAAATCGCTATATGGGAAGATACAATAGTTGAAAGCGGTGATGAGGTTATGTTTGCTATAAATATTCCACAAGAGGCTGTAACTATTCCTGAAACAATCGATGGTGTCAGAGCTTTAATGGAGATGCAATCTTCTTCAAAAGAAGCGACTGAAACAACTAATAAATACTTGCATATAGGTAAGTGGAAATAAGGAAAAAGACTAAATGGCAGCACGAATAAGGGCTGCTATTTTAAATTTATTATAGTAGGTTTTAAGATATGAATATTAAAAGTGTTGATCAAGTTAATGTAAAAAATAAGTTTGTTTTATTTAGACCAGACATTAATTCGCCTGTAAATAAAGAAGGTAAAATAATTAATTTAAATAGAATTAATCAAACTTTACCGACCCTCAATTATTTGCTAAACAATGGTGCTAGGGTTGCCATTATAGCACATCAGGGAGACGTATTAGACTATCAAAACCTTATGCCTCTTGAAGAGCATGCTAAAGAATTATCAAAATTGACAGGTAAAAATATCTCATATATTGATGATGTTTGTGGCGATTATGCAATAGAGCAAATTAAAAAAATTAAACCGGGTGAGGCTATTATCTTAGGCAATTTAAGATATCTTTCTGAAGAGATGTCTTCATTTGAAGAGTATGTGCAACTAAACTCTGAAGAGATGAAAAAGGTTTATTTAATTCGCAGGCTTGCTCCCTTATTTGACCTATATGTTAATGATGCTTTTGCTGCAGCTCATAGGGCAGCTCCAAGTATGACAGGCTTTCAAACCCTTTTACCATCAGCAGCAGGTTTTTTGTTTTTCAAAGAATATACAATGTTATCTAAAGTTTTATCGAATCCTGAAAAACCGGTTACTTTTATTTTCGGCGGAGCTAAAGTTTCAGATTCATTTAGTATAATGGAAAAGATTTTAGCTGACAACATTGCAGATCGTATATTAACCTGTGGATTACTTGCTCAATTAATGCATTTAGCTTTTGGAACAGACCTTGGCAAAAATAATAAAAGGTTTTTAGAAAAGAAAAACATTTTAATTTACTTAGATAAAGCAAAAGAATTATTAGAAAAATACAAAGGTAAAATAATAGTACCTGTTGATTTTGCTTATAATAAAGATGGTGAAAGAGCTGAACTTGCAGTGTTTGAATTCCCTAAAGATATCGATATTTTAGATATTGGAGAAGAAACAATTGAGCTTTATAGACAATGGATACTAGATAGTAAAACTATATTCTATAACGGTCCTGCAGGAGTGTATGAAGATAGTAGATTTGAAAAAGGAACAAAAGGCATTTTCAATGCTATAGCAAAATCAGATGCTTTTTCTATTATTGGTGGCGGAGATACTGTTACTGCTGCTAAAAAGTTTGTTCCCGAATCTAGCTTTAGTTATATATCTACAGCTGGTGGAGCAATGATACAGTTTTTAAGTGGAAAAACATTGCCACTAATTAGTGCAATGTTAAATAGCAAAAAATAAAAAAAGTGATAGTAGAGGTAAAAATGCAATATAAAAAATTATTTACGCCAATGAAAATTGGAAAGGTAGAAATCAAAAATAGAATAGTTGTTCCACCAATGTGTTTAGGTTTTGGGCAATTTGATGGAAGGGCTACTGAAACTTTACTAGACTACTATGAAGAAAGAGCAAAGGGTGGCGCAGGTCTGATAATAACCGAAATTACTAGGGTAAATGATAGGCATGGTGCTAGTACATTTCAACAGTTAGCAGCTTCTCAAAACTATCATATTGATTCTTTAAAAGAGTTAGCTGCAAGAGTACATAAACATGGAGCAAAATTATTTATACAATTACATCATCCTGGAAGACAAAATTATGGTCTAATGATTAATACTGTTCCTGTTTCAATAAAGCTAGATAGAATTACAAAGGTTTATAAAAAGCTATTTTACAAATCCGCTCCTTTTTTCAAGAAATTAAATGATAAAAAACTTCTATTTTCAGCAGTTGCCCCTTCAAAAGTAGAAGCATCGTATGTAACTGGTGGAAGAGTTAGGGCACTTAGACAAAGTGAAATTAGAAAATTGGTTAGACAATTTGTAAATGCAGCAATTAGAGTTAAAAAAGCTGGTTGCGATGGTGTAGAGTTACATGCAACACACGGATATTTACTACAACAATTTTTATCTCCACATACAAACAAAAGAACAGATAGATATGGTGGAACTTTTGAAAATAGGATGCGCATTTTACAAGAAATAATTCAAGGAATTAGGCTTGCTTGTGGCACTGATTTTCCAATAGTAGTTAGAATGAGTGCTGATGAATGTTATGATAAAATCGGAAGACCAGGCATTGGTTATGGTCTAGATGAGGGTATAAATATTGCTAAATATTTAGAAACTCTTGGTATAGATGCACTTGATATATCTTGTGGAGCATATGATACATTTAATACTTGGCTTGAACCTGTATCATGGCCACTTGGATGGAGAAAATATATGGCTGCTTCTATTAAGAAGGTAGTCAAAATACCAGTGCTTGCAGCAAACTTAATTAGATCAGCAGCTCAAGCTGAAGAACAATTAGAAGCTGGGATACAAGACTTTGTTTCTCTTGGAAGACCACATATTGCAGATCCAAATTGGGCAAATAAAGTGAAAGCTAAAAAGGAAGAAAGCATAAAAAGATGTATATCATGCCTATATTGTTTTGAGACAATGATGCATAATGCTTTCGTTGGTGAGGCTGGACAATGTTCGGTAAATCCATTTGTTGGTAAAGAAAAAAGTTTAAATAATCTTAGAAGAAATGGAAATGGTAAAAAGATTATGGTCGTTGGGGCAGGACCAGCAGGTCTAACTGCAGCTTCGATATTATTAAAAAGAGGATTTGATGTAACTTTGTATGAAAAGTCAGAGTCAGTTGGTGGGCAAGTTAAAATAGCTTCTTTACCTAAAGGCAAAGACCATTTAGCTTGGATATACAAAGACCTTGAATATGAAATAAATGAGCTTGGTGGCAAAATAGTCTTTAACACTGAAGTAACAAAGGATTTTGTTTTAAAAGAAAATCCATATGCACTAATTGTTGCAACTGGTTCAACTCCAAGAAAGCCTACAAGTATACCTGGTATTAATGGTAGAAATGTTTTTCTTGCAACTGAAGTAATTAAAAAACCAGAACTTTTGATAAATAAAAAAGTCGTTTTAATTGGCTCGGGCATGACTGGCCTTGAAGCAGCTGAAGTTTTAGTTTCAACTCAAAACGATTTAACTATTGTTGAAATGGCATCATCACTAGCACCAACTACATGGTTTCAACATGTTGATGACGTTATGCCAAAACTTAAAGAAGCAAATGTTAACTTTGTATTAGATTCTAAGCTTATAAAAATAGAAGAAGATGGTGTAATTGTAGAATCAACAAAAGGCATAAAGAAAGAGGTAAAAATTGAAGCAGATGCCGTTGTCTTATCTATGGGTGTAATTCCTACAAATAATTTACATGCTGAATTAAATGAATTAATGAAATATGTCTATTTAGTGGGGGATGCAAAACATCCAGGATGTATAGGTCATGCGACAAATTCAGTTTATGATGTAGCAATTAATCAAATCGACTAAATTATATAAAACTATCATATTACTATAAAGCCTAATTAGAAAATAAATACCGAGATGTAGCGCAGTTTGGTAGCGCGCTTGCTTCGGGAGCAAGAGGTCGCAAGTTCAAATCTTGTCATCTCGACCATACTAAAAAAAGAGAACATAAAATGGAGCTTAAAAGATTTTTTGCACCACAAAGTGCTTTAACAAATGATGTAATAACAATTAGTGGAGATGAGTTTTATCATCTTTTTAAAGTCTTGCGCCACAAAGAAGGATATAAAATTATTGTTTCACTAGAAGATGGGAAAGACTATTATTGTACTATTACAAGAATGTATAAAGATTACTGTGAAGCAAAAGTTGATGAAGTGAAAGATAACCCTTGCATATCAAATATAACTCTTACTTTATTTCAAGCTTTGCCAAAAGGTAACAAAATCGATTTTGTTATACAAAAGTGTGTAGAGCTTGGCGTCACAGAAATTAAGCCTTTTATTTCTCAATATGTAAATGAAACTAAATTTAATTTAGATAGAAATCAACGTATTGCAATTGAAGCATCAAAGCAATCTTGCAGATCTATTAAGTGTGAAGTTAGCGATGTTATAAGCTTTGAAGAAATGCTAAATCAACTAGCAAATTATGACCTTGTAATCTTTGCCTATGAAAAAGCAACCACTGGAAAAATTGGCAGTATCCCACAATTAAAAACATCTAAACGCATTGCCTACATAATCGGAAGTGAAGGTGGATTTTTAGAAGATGAAGTCACTCAAATATTAAATAGGGGAGCATATATGATAACTTTAGGTTCCCATATACTTCGAACTGAAACAGCTTCAATTGTAGTGGCCGCAATAATAAGTTATGAAATAAATGAATAAAAGCTAGACAAACCCTAGCTTTATTTTTTGATTGGAAATATTAAATTGTATATTATTTTTGTTTTTTAAGATTGTAAACTTTGTTTAGCAATAAGTTTTTTTGTCTTTTTCTCCCACAATCCATGAAATTGGATTTTTTGATTTTTTACATTTTCAATGATTTCGGAGTAAGTGTTTATAAAAGCTTCTTCCTTTTCAGAACATTGTTTTGAAAATTCAACAAATTGCTTCATGCTTGCTCCTGATTTTAGTAAAGACTCATAGCTAGAGATAAACTCCTCTTCTAATTCTTTTGCTTTTGCTGTATGTATATCAGCATCTATTAGACCTGCAAATATTGCTCTATTTAAATATTCGCGTTTCAACCAATATTCTAAACTGTCTTTATCATTTAAAAAGACCGGTGGGATAATATGTCCAAAAAAGACTGGTTTAAATATAGATAAGCAAGGGGTAGAAGAGCCTGTAATCCAAATAACTGGGATATCTTCTCTGCTATCGACAACCATACTTCCAGTTGTATGATCACCAAGAAGACTTTGATGCATACAAACACTAGAAACACTGCCTTTTTTATATAATTTATCTCTATCATCAGTGTCATGAGTTCTAAGTGCAGCAAACATGTCTCTAAGATTTTGAGCATTCTTCATAGAGTTGCACCCACAGTTTTGTCTTTTCATTGAACCAGCAAAATGAGTGATGAGCTTGTTTGTATGTTTTTTAGCAAAATCATCTTCTTCAATTGAAAGTCTGTTTGAAATGTTACCATAACCTTCAAGTTTTTTTGTTTTGTAATCATAGCCTGAAGTTTCTATAATATAAGCATCATTTCTATCTGCAACTAAGAAGCTGTTATCGTAGTAAAACTTTTTATCAAAGCCACAATTTCCACCTTGGCCAAATTCAGTCAATGCTTTGATAATTTCATCCATTGCATCTTTTGCATCTTTAGCTCTTTCAAGGGCTAGCCTTAAAATATCCATTCCAAGCAAGCGTTCTACTTTTTTGTCTTTTGATTTAGTAAAAACTGCCTCATTTCCAATGATAACCCCAAGTTCATTAATTCCCATTTCAGCTCCCCACATCCAGCTAGGGCGTACTAAAAGAACCGAATATTTATTATCTACTTGTGGGACTGATATATATGTGCATTGAATAGGTTTTTTATCGGTTTCCCCGCCAGGTATAAACTGTACAAGGTTTGGCTCATTACATGATCTATCACTGTTTTTTGCAAATATCCCGCCTTTTTCAAAGGACTTCCACATGGTATCACACATATTAAATCTCCTAAATATGTACTAATTTGTATTATATCATACTTAACTAATTGATTTAAATTGCAAAAATTTAATTCTCTACGGTTATATTTTTAAAAGTAATTTTCAAAAAAAGAGAGGATTTGAAATTGAATCAAGTCCTCTTAAGATAGTTTGGTGCCGAAGGCGGGACTTGAACCCGCACGAGGTTGCCCTCAACGGATTTTGAGTCCGTCGCGTCTGCCATTCCACCACTTCGGCATATTTAAATGATATTGCTATATTATCACACATTAAAATCTAAAATCAAATTGTTATTAGATTTCTTTGGTATAAGTTAATTCTCAGAGTAAGCGCAACTTTTGAGTCAGCCCTCGAAAAGTTTGTCAAAGTAAATGCAACTTTCAAAGTTTTTCATTTTGCAATATACTTTCTTTTATGCGGTTCCGCAAATATCGAAGGAGAAAATGATGAAAAACAAT
>JAAZJD010000085.1 GCA_012800525.1 Clostridiales bacterium | reverse complement strand
TCAGGTTTAATTTTCAAACTATCAAAGTCGCCAATAATAGCATGCACTTTTTTATCTACTACATGCCTATAGCCACCATCTGCACAAATGATTATATCTTCTTTTATTTGGGTATCTAAATTCTCACCGTTTAAAATTAACGCCACTTTCATAATATACTCTTTATATTAACCATATTTATTACCTATATTATACAGCTTTTTAAAAAATATATTTGATTAATATAAATTAATTATTCTTTTTTTTCGTTTGAATCTTTTGATTCTTCAGTTTTTGGCAAATCTTTTTGATCTTTAAGTTCAACCGTTTTGTTTTTATCTTCCTTGACTTTAGGTTGTTTATCCTCTTTACTCTTTACATTTTTCCTTATATTTGCCTTTCTTGCCTCTTCGGTAGCTTCTGCTTTTTGTGCTGCTCTTTTTTTCTTATCTCTATATTCTCTATAGATTAAGTATAAAACAACTAAGAAAACCAATATGCTTACAGAAGCTATTATATAAATTACTGTATAGTCTTTATATATTATTAATTCTCCACTTTCACCTGTAAATTTTGTTTCAATGAATCCTTCCTTAACAACATCTTTGGCTGAAAGATTAATCTTTTCACCATTTTCATTTATCCAATATGCACGATTTAAAATAGAAGATTTAAGTGTATTGTCCCTATATATTAATTTGATACTTTCTGGAAGTTCTAATCCTTCACCGCCAACTACTCTTACTTTGTATGATTTTTGTACGATATGTAATATCTTTGATAGCGGGTCATCAAATTCAAAATCTTTATCTGGAGTAACTTCTAATTGGAAGCTAGGATCATAATATCCTGTAATTGTAAGGTCTACATTATTTCCTAAATCTGATGTTAAGTTTTCTTTATGCACTATTAAAGTATATGGCAAATATGAAATTTCATAATTGGTTGCACTTGCACCAAACGGTTTAACTGTATATCTACCAGCCTCAACCTCTATTGAAGTGCCATAACCCTCTACTTCTGGTTTAACATCAAATATCTCCATAGTATCAGTGCCTTGTAAACCATCTATATCAAATTCAAAATTATATTTTTTGTTTTCTATTGCTAAGAAAGGTTTAACAGAAATGGTAATCCTCTTTTTGCAAATTGTAAGCATTGCACAACGTTCAGCATCAATTTCAGGTATCATATAGTTTTCTGATGTTGATGTTATTTTTACTTTAACCTCAACGCATCCAACATTTTTAAGGGAACCAATGTATTCAACTTTTGGTTTAGAGCCATCAAAACCTACAGGAAGCTTTCCTTCAATTTCAATCATTTGTTCTTCACAATTATATTCTTTTTCTTGATTTTCAAATGTACAATGAGAAAAATCATAAGTTGCCTTATTTACGGTTAAAGTAACAGTTGCTTCTTTAGCTTTATAGTTTGCTGTTGCTGCAGCTTTGATTTTAACAACCTTTCCATTTCCTTCGCTTACAGTTGTAAATGTATTATTTTCGTATGTGATATTTGCATTCTCTAAATGATTTACTTTTGCACCGCTAGCTGTTTGAAGTTGTCCATTATATGTAAACACTGTTTTCATTGAAGATAAATTAATTTGTGTCTCAGCTTTTTGAACTTTAATTCTAAAAGTAGTAGAATATGCATTATATTCTCCATCTGCCTCAACAGAGACTTTAACTAGTAATGCATTTCCTTCACTTACTGTTGTAAATGTATTATTTGAATATTTTATATTTGCTTTTTGGTTAGCTGTTCCGATTTCTAGTATTGCTCCACTACCAACTGTTTGAGTCTCACCTGTATATGTGTATATGTGTGTATTAAAGTAACTTAAGTTAAATACAGGATTTAAAAGCATTGCTGCTATAATTGTATAAATACCCTTATCGCCATCTATATGATTTCCAACAAACGTAATCAAATAATTATTAGAAGAGCTAGCCTCAACTGTTCCGATAATTTCATATTCGCCAACAGCAGAGCTAGATGTTACATCAATAGCAACCAAAGTTATTATTAGCTCAGTTTCAGCATTTTCTTCATAAGCCATTGAGAAGCCATCATTTAACGTCCATGTCAATTGGACTGGCTCATCACCTTCTAGACTACTTTTATCTGCGATTTTAATTTCAATGAACTTTGGATTAATCTTGAAAGTTACCACTGACACTGAAAATGTAATGTTGTAGTTTGAATTTTTTGCGTTTGTAAGATTTCCTTGTAAAATTTGATAATTACCAGCATTTTGTTCATCTATGTTTGCCCTAGTTAGTTTTCCTTCTAAAGCTTTATATCCTTCTATTGCTGGCATCCTATCAGTTGTATATGCAAATACTGGATCAACTTCACCATAAACTTTTTCTTGTCCACTATTTGGAGTTATTTCAACTTCAAATGGTCTAATTACGTAATATTCTGTTTCAATGCTTATGTTGTAATTAGAGTTTTTATCATTTGTTAATGTACCTAAATTAATTAAATAATCTCCAGCATCCTCGCCTTCTGCTCTTGCAAGTGTTCCCTCTAAAGCTTTTGGTGTAAAGCTTTCAAAATTAGCATCTTTTAATGCACTATGGGTGTATGTCAAGTCAGATTCTGCAACTTGCAAACACTCATAATACTCTTTGCTTTGATTAGAATTTGGTGTTACAGTTATATCTCTTCTAGTAATTGTAAACTTAACTGTGTCAATGAAGTTGATATCGTAGTTTGGATTATTATACTCTACAAGTGTACCTGGTAAAATGCCATATTCTCCTACAATTTCGCCGTCGTTTCTAGATAGTTGCCCTACAAACGCAGCCCAGCTACCTGTCTCATCAGCTTTCCATTCTCCTAGATTGTTTCCAAACGTCAATTCTGGATCTAGATTTCCATATTGTTTAGATAGAGTATCTGGCGTAATAGTTACTGCTTTTTTAGTAATTTGGAAAGATGCAGATACAAAAGTGATATCATAGTTAGAATTTTTGGTATTTGTTAAAGTACCTTGCAATATTTGATAATCTCCGACGGTTTGTATGGTTAAATTCTTTCTAGTTAATGCACCCTCTAAAGCTTTATACCCTTCAACCGCTGGCATGCTATCAGTTGTATATGTAAATACTGGATCAACTTCACCATAAACTTTTTCTTTTCCACTATCTGCTGTTACTTGAACCTTAAACTTGCTAATTACATAGTTAACTGCATCTATATTTAAGTTGTAATTAGGATTATTATAATTTATTAATGTTCCTAAATTAATTAAGTAATTACCAGCATCTTCTCCTTCTACTCTTGCAAGTTTTCCATCTAACACATCTGGTGTAAAGTCTACAAAACTCACATCTTTCAATGATGTATGAGTATATGTTAAAGCACCCTCATCTGCTTGTAGGCATGAATAATATTCTTTACCTTGATTATCATCTGGAGTAATTGTTACATCCCTTCTTGTGATTGTAAATACAACACTATCTACAAAGGTTATGTCATAATTTCCATTATTTGCATTTGTTACTTCACCTTGAGTAATAGCATATGTATTGACTGTTTCGCCAGGAATTCTTGATAACACTCCTGTTATCGCTGCCCAACTGTCACTTGATGCTTTCCATTCTCCTAAATTGTTTCCAAACGTCAATTCTGGATCTAGATTTCCATATTGTTTAGATAAAGCAGTTGGGGTAATTGTTACTGACTTTCTATTAATTGCAAATGTTTTACCTTCTACCAAAGTTATGTTGTAGTTTGGATTGTCTACTGCTTTGAATGAATCAATATTGTATGCATAGGTATTTACATCTTCTCCTGCAGCTCTTCCTAATGCACCAACTAATGTTGCATATCCTGTGCCTTCTGGATATATTAAGTCTTCATATGTATATGTTGCTGGATCTGCATCTCCATATGTCTTGCTTTGACCAGTTGTTGGTGTAATTGAAATATTAAACTTTGTAATTTCATATGTGCCAGCTGTGAATGTAATATCATAGTTTGGATTATTTGCTGCCATATCGGCACTTGCTAGTATTGAATATGTATTAACATCCTCGCCATTTTCTCTTTCTAGTACTACATTAACGGCTACAATTCCTTCCCCTGCTGTTGCTGGGTCAAAGTCACCTGCATATGTTATTGTTGCAGAATATGTTTCATCTTCTTGTTTCATTGACCAATATATTCTACTGTCAGAATTTGCTTTTACTGTTACTCCTCTTTGAGTAATTTCATATGTGCCTTTTGTATTGTCACTTGCATATGAACCTACAAAACTTATACTATAGTTATCTGATGAATTTTCATCTACTGTTCCTGTGATTGGATATGTTCCTCTTGGACTACTTGTCGTTACTCCACATGCTAAATTAATTACCAATACTGTGCTTGCATCCTCACTATATGCCATGCTAGAACCAGTATTTAATACCCAACTTAAATCTACTACCGCTTGACCATATACGCTTGTCTTATCTTCTACTTTTACCTCTATCGCTTTTGCATTTATAGTAAATACACCATCTTGGGTAACATTTACAAGATAGTTATTATTTGTATGACTATCTTTCGTTATTGCATAGGTGCCTACCGTTTGTACTGTACTATTTGCTCTTACTAATGTTAATCCCAACGAAGATGCGGTATCTGGATTTACTAAACCTGATGTTACTGTAAAGCCAAAGCTTGGATCATCTTGACCATATGTCTTGCTTGCATTTGAGATTGTGACATCTACTGTCGCTGGTGTTATTTCATATGTGCCTTTTGTATTATCACTTGCATATGTTCCTACAAAACTGATTGAATAATTCTTTGATGAAGTTGCATCTACTGCTCCACTTATTGCATATTCGCCTACATTTGAACTGCTTGATGCTGCACAACTTAAATTAATTACCAATACTGCACTTGCTACTTCTTCATATGCCATGCTAGAACCAGTATTTAATACCCAGCTTAAATCTGCTACACTTGAACCATATATGCTTGTCTTATCTTCTACTTTTATCTCTATCGCTTTTGCATTTATGGTCAATTTGCCACTTGTCATCGTTACTTCATAATTATTATTTGTTTGCGATGCTTTCGTAATTGTATATTCACCTACTGCATTTGATGTGTTTATTCTTTCTAATGTGATGCCTAAAGCTGCTTTTTCATCACCATTTACTAGACCTGAGTTTACTACAAAATCAAATGTTGGATCGTTTTGACCATATGTCTTACTTGCATCAGATATTGTTGCAGTTACTGACGCTTTCCCTATTGTATATGTCCCTTTTGTAGTGTTTTCTGTATATGAACCGCTAAATGTTACAGCATAGTTCCCATTATCATATGACCCACTTATTGGATATGTGCCTACATTTGATGTCTTTGTTGCTGTAGTACTTAAAGTTAAGTTCAATACTTCAACATGAGTCTTATCTGCATCTTGTCCACCTGCTAAACTTCCACTTGTTACACTAGAAGTCAATGTTACTATATCAGCTCCATATGCACTGCCCTTATCTCCAATCGTTACTGTGATTTCTCTTGCTGATATCGTTATTTCTACTGTCGTGTTTCCTGCTAGATAGTTTTGGGTTGCATCTGTATATATCGTTACTGTGTGCTTGCCTGTACCTACATTTATAAAAGTATTGTTACTGTATTTTATAGCAGCTACTGCTACACCTGCTGTTCCTACTTGCTCTGTCGTTGCTCCACTATTTACTTCTTGCTCTAATCCATTATATGTATATGTCTTGTTTACTCCAGTCGTTACTATTACTGTAGATGCCTTGTTTATCGTTACTTCTACTTCAGTTTCTGCTATTCCATTATAGTTAGTCGTTGGAGCTACACTGTATTTTACTTTTTGTGTTCCTGTTGTTGGTACATCTGTAAATTTGTTGTTTGTATATACTATCGTGCCATCACCTGTAGATAACGTTAGTCCTGTTATCGTTTGCTCTGCTCCACTAAATGTATATGTACCTAAATTTCCACTTATTACACTATCTGCTTTATCTATTGTATATGTACCTTGAGTGTTTCCACTATATGAACCATAAAAAGTTACTGCATAGTTACCACTATCATATAATCCACTTATTGCATAGGTGCCTGCATTTGAATTTGTTTTTGCATCAGTTGATAAACTAATTCCTAATACTGTAATATGTGAACCACTTGCATCTTGTCCTACCAATGCTCCTGCTGGTACTGTCGATGTCAATGTGCTTAAAGACCCTGAACCATATACACTGCTCTTATCTTCTATCGTTACTGTTATAGCTAGCTTAGAAATAGTTACATCAACTTCAGTTTCTGCGATTCCATTATAGTTGTTTGTTGCTGCTACACTGTATTTTACTTTTTGTGTTCCTGTTGTTGGCACATCTGTAAATTTGTTGTTTATATATACTATCGTTCCATCACCTTTAGATAAAGTTAGTCCTGTTATTGTTTGCTCACTTCCATTGTATGTATATGTACCTAATGAACCGCTTATTACACTGTCTGCTTTATTAATTGTTACATCGACTGTGGTATTTCCAATTCCATTGTAGTTAGTGGTTGGTGCTACATGGTAGGTTACTTGTTGTATTCCACCTGCTGGAACATTTGTAAAAGTGTTATTACTATATTGGATTGTTGTTTCCGTGTGATTTAAGGTTAATCCATTAATTGTTTGTTGTGACCCTGTATATGTATATGGTCCCAAAGTTCCACTTACAACACTATCTGCTTTTGCAATTGTATATGTGCCTTGAGTATTTCCACTATATGAACCAGTAAATGTTACATCATAGTTTCCGTTTGTATAACTTCCTGTTATTGGATATGTGTTTGCATTTGAACTTGAAGTTGCAGTGGTTGATAAAGTTAAATTTAAAACAACATTATATGTCTTGCCTGCATCTTGCCCACCTGCTAAAGTTCCAGTTGTTAATGTTGATGTTAATTCTACTATTGATTCTTTATATACACTTGTTTTATCAGCAATTGATACTGTCAAGGCAATCTTAGAAATAGTTATAGTTACAGTTGTAGTTGCTGCATTATAGTTTTGGTTTTCTGCTGTTGAAATTGTTACTACCTGTGTGCCTGTACCTACATTTGTAAATTTGTTATTGCTATATGCAATTGGAGAAATATAATCGCCAACCTGATCTGTTGTTGCTCCACTATTTACTTCTTGCTCTAATCCGTTATATTTGTATGTCTTATTTACGCCTGTCGTTGTAATAACTGGAGTTGCTTTCGTAATTGTATAAGTGCCTTGAGTTCCACCCGTATATGAACCTGTAAAAGTTACATCATAGTTTCCGTTTGTATAATTGCCACTTATAGGATATGTATTGACATTTGATGTTGTTGTTGCTGTGGTTGTTAAATTTAGATTCAAAACAACATTATATGTCTTGCCTGCATCTTGACCACCTGCTAAAGTTCCAGTGGTTAATGATGAAGTTAATGTATCTAATGTTGCCCTATATACACTTGTTGCATTATTTATTGCTATTGTTAAAGCTATCTTTGTAACGGATACTTCAACATCCAAACTGCAAGCTTGATAGTTTGTAGATTCTGGTGCCGAAATCGTAAAGTTTAATTTGCCACTTGCTGGAACGTCGGTAAATGTATTACCGCTATAACTAATCGTATCATTATCATCTGAATGGCTTAATGTTGCTCCAGTAAATGCTTGTAGTGAACCATTATATTGTAATGATGAAGGTCCTGTATAAGTTATGGTTCTTGTTGCTTTTGGCGCTGTAATTGTAAATTTAACACCGCTTGTAAAAGTTATATCATAGTTTGAGTTGTTTATATTTGTAAGGGTATTTTGTAAAATATTGTATGTACCTTGAGTTTCACCAGGATCCCTAGATAATTCACCTGCAAAATCAGCCCAAGCACCAGTTAGAGGTGCCCATGAACCTAAGTTTGTGGCATATGTCAAAGTAGGATCAGAATTTCCTTGTACTTTAGATAAGGCATCTGGTGTAATTGTCACTGGTCTTTTATTGATTGTAAAATTTGTAGAAGTAAATGTTATGTTGTAATTCGAGTTAGGCGAAGTTAAAGAATAGGCATAAGTATCGACCGTTTCTCCGCTAGCTCTAGTTATCTGTCCAATAGTATCACCATTAACTACACTTCCAGAAGTAACAGTATATGTATGGGTAGGATCTGCTGCTCCATAAAGTTTGCTTAAACTTTGCGAGGTTATTGATATGTTCCGTTGATTAACAGTCAAAGTGGGACTAGTATTTACAAAAGTAACATTTGGATAGTAAGCTTGATTTCCATTTGTTAAAGTATAGCCTGTAGCACTACCCGTATAGCTACCCACTGGTGATGTTGCGTCGCAGCTATAACTGCCTGTCACACTAGTTACAGTGTCACTGCCAATAAGTCCTGTTGCTGTTGCAGTCATTGCTGGATTTGGATCACCATATTCTTTTTGTTGATTATCAAAGGTTACTGTAATTGGTGCTTTTGATCTTACTTCAAGTTGCATATTGTACATACCAGAGTTAAGAATTTGAGTAGACTCGCTTTTCCCATCTATGAAATACATACCTAATGAAATACATACCTATTCTAATAGAGTCATACTCATCAATTCCACTCCCTGTTGGATATGCCTTGTTGTTATGCCCAAGTTTTGAAACAAAATATGACCTTCCGCCACCATTATAAAGGTTACCAAGTCCCCCTACTCCTGTTGCTCGCTGTGTGCCTCCTGGAACATCTAAAATTTGATAATATGCATCACCTGAATTGTTTCCATAAATTGTTTGGAAATTATGCAAATCGCGCCAAGAAGTAGAATCATATATATATTTATTGTTTTGGTGAGTTACTGGTTCATCACCTGTAGCTGGTAATGCATATTTTCCAAGAGTTATAAATGAACCAGTATATTGATCAGTACTTACTTGGTGAGTAGCATCAAAATAATTCTTATTTTCTCCATATGCAGAAAATATTATTTCAATAGTTCCGTTTTTTAAACCATTAATAATATTTGGAGATAACTTTATGGTTGTAAAGAAAATAGTTCTATGAGTGTTTTTATTGTACATATATTGTCCACTCAAGTTAGAATAGTCACCTTTGAAAAATGAAGTTGGCTGCCCGCTTCCAAAGTTAGAAACCCAACTTTTTGAACCATGCGCAAGCCAAGCACTGCCACTACACCATTCTTGATGATTTGGTCCAGAAGAGGCCTCTACATCCAAGGCTTGCAATCTATATAAATCATTAACACCTGCACCAGCTTGTGTATACGATGTATCATATAAATTATACAAACCAACATTAGAGAGCATCATATTAGACATACCATTAAAATTGCCACTCCCCATTGAAGTTTGTGGGTCATTATCCATAGCTGGATTATTTCCAGTAAAATGTCTGAAATTCCAACTATGCCCAGGAGCTTGCCATGCAAATACTTTAATTGAAGTTTTTGGAATAGCAAAAATAGCCATAAGCAGTACTAAGCCTATGAGAATGTATAAAATATACTTATTAAGTTTTCTAGCTTGCGTTTTTATATGCTTTGCCCCCATTAAACTTTTCTACCTCAAAGAGCATATACAAAACCTTTAGAGTGTGCAAAAACGACGCATTGCGTCAATGCCTCTCTTCTTTCCCAGAATATTAAGTTTTATATTGAGTACAAATGTTATATATATAAAATGTTATATACAACCTTTGTGTTGCCCATGTTACATATAATATATAAGAATAATTCTAATATTGCAACCATTTTAATGAAATTTTTTATTATTTCCTAAAAAAACACATAAAAAACATAAAACTAATGTTTTTTAACTGAAAATGCCTAAAAACTTGTAATATTTGGATAAATTTAAATCGTCAAACTTTAAAAAATGCTTTTATTATTTAATTTACTTCAAATAACATTTTATAAAAATTATTAAATTCGAGATTGCTTAATTTAAAAATTAACGATATTTTCTAAAGCCTTTTGTCTTAGGAGAACCGCGTCTTCCAGTCTTTGCAGTTAGATATAAAATAATTAAAGCTGTTGCAACTGCCACAATAACAATCACATAAACTACTGTATAGTTTCTATATACTACGATATATCCACTTTGACCTGCAAACTTTGTTTCAATAACCCCATCTCTTAGATCACTTGCTGCAAGCTTTGTCTTTTCTCCTTTGTCATTGATAAAGTATGCACCATTCAAAATTGAAGATTTAAGTGATTCATCTTGATATATTAACCTTGTACCTTCAGGAGCTTCGCCATCTCCAACAACCTCTACTCTATATGCATTTTGAATAATGTTTGAGAACTTAAACATTGAATCGAAAAAGTCAAATCCAGCTACCGGTTTAACATCTAACTCGAAATTTGAATCATAATGCCCTGTAACTGTAATACTTCCTTTATTACCTACACTAGTAGTTAAGTTTTCTTGATAAACAATTAAATTATATGGCTTATATACAATATTATAATTGTCTGCACTTGCGCCATAAGGAACAATGGTATAACTGCCAGCCGCAAAAGTATCTCCATCTATTTTGGGGCTAAATTTTAGCACGCCTTCGGTATCCTCCGCTACAAAACCCTTGAATTCAAATTCAAATTCAAGCTTTTTATTTTCTAGTGCTACAATAGGTTTTATTGAAATTTCCAACCTTGCTTTTGTAATTATTATGCTTTGAGGACCAAATACTCCTACAATTTCATAGTTTGGATTATTCACTACATAATTAACGCCATACTCCCCTAAACCTATAGGATTATTAGTGCCATAAGTTACTAAAACAATATCTTTGTCATCTGGATTTTGATTAGTTAGAGTATACTCCACTTTTTGCTCGCGTCCAGTATATGGATACCTATTATTTTCTCTAAATGATATGCTAACCTTTGTTGGCGACACACTAAAATACCTACTTACTTCACTTGGTTCATAATTTAAAGAGCCATCAAATCTAGCACTAACACTATGAGTTCCAACAACAGGTATTGATGTTCTAAAGGAATATGAAATATGAATCCTATGAGCAGTGCCATCATCAGCATCTACTTGTAAACTTGCTGCAAATTGCTCAAACTGAGTATAGATTTGATTAAAGTTACCAGATAAAATTATGTTCGATGGCGCCCGTTCTATTATCATATCTAACTCTTCGGTTTTTACTCCTGCATACTCATCTATAGCTGTGACAACCATCGTATATGTACCAGCATTTATCGCTTCTGTCATGACATCGTTACCTTGTCTGAAGTGAATGCTGATATTATTTTCATCAATATCATATCCAGCTATTTTTGCACTTATTGGCATAACTTTAGGTGTATTATCAAATACAAACGATGTTGTAATAATATTTAAATTTATAGGATATACAATTGCTGCATCTATTTGTATTTCGTAAGGCATTACTGGTAGTTCATAGTTAATATTATCTATTGCAGTAACTAGCATTCGTATGAAAGCTTTTCCAACTGCACTTTTATCTTCAAATTCAGCAGTGTATGTTAGGTCAACATCATCCCCCGTACATAGTCCACTTATTGTATAATATTCTGATGTTAAATTTATAGTGTCTACATTTTCATATGAACTAAAATATCTTTTGTTTGCAGTTTTAGAAACATCAATTCCTTTTTTGCTAATTGTCAATGTTGCATAATATTCTGTAACTTTTATTTCATAATTATCAGATAAAGAGCTTACTGTTGCAGTAATTTCAATACTTCCAACATTTTTAAGAGATCCATCATATTCAATCTTTGGAACTGAGCCATCGTAGCCTTCGGGAATATTTCCTTCAAATACGATGCTTTGATATTTGCCGTTATAGGTATATTCTTTATTTGAGAACATACAGTTTGAAAAATCATATGTTGCCTTTGTTATGGTTAATGTGGCATTAAGAGAGGGGATTGAATTATAATTATTTGAATCTCCTTCAAAGCTTGCTGAGATAGGATAAGTGCCAGCATTTATTTCTCCATTTGAACTATATGTTACTGTTATTTCCTCTTCTTCGCCTGGTAATTGCCCAAAAATTGTTAAAGAATGCAACTCACCATTATATTCTACCTCTTTATCAATAAATCCAACTGTAGACATATCATATGTGCCTTTATTTACTGTTAAGGTAGTTGTAGTTACCGCAGATTTATAGTTTGCAGTTGCAGATGCTCTTATAGTAACTTCTTTACCATTCCCTTCACTTACAGTAGTAAATGTATTGTTTTCATATGTAATTTGAGTATTTTCTGTATGATTAACACTTGCACCATCTGCCGTTTGAAGATTTCCATTATATGTAAAAGTAGTTCTCATCAATGCAAGGCTAATTTCAGTGTCAGCTTTTTCTACATTTATTTTTACATTTGGCATTGAAGCAGCTTTATAATTTGCTGTTTCTGCTACAGTAATTAAAATATTTAAAGCATTCCCTTCAGCTACTGTGGTAAAGGTATTATATGAGTATGTTATAGCTCCTTCTAAGTGGTTAATAGAAGCAAAATCTTGTGCTGTTTGCTCCTTTCCATTGTATTTATAATTTATCGCTTCTGGCACTGTAATTATAGTGTCTGCCCTTAAAACCGTTATTGGAAAAGTTACAGAATGTGCTATAAAATCCCCATCTGCTGGCACAGATACTGTCACTTGTTTTCCATTCCCTTGTGCAACAGTTACAAAAGTATTATTTGAATATGTTATATTTGCCTTTTGATATTCTGTTCCTTCATCTAGCGTCACTCCACTTTCAATTTTTTGAATGTCACCTGTATAGATGAAACTTGTCGTCACATTATCTAAATTAAATTTAGGAACATATTTATCTATAACCAACAAAACTGTTGTTACCACTTCAATGTAATTTTGATTTCCTACAGCAGTAATCACCACATTGCCATTTGCTTCAAGTTCTTCTTTATTCTGAAAAACATTATTACTATATGATATTGTTTGTGCCTCATCAGGGACAGTTGCATAACCGTATATTCCATCTTTTACAATTTCAATTGGGAATGGACTAGGGTCAGATTTATATGAAGTTTGAATTAAGGATGTATCTATTGTTTGCTGAGCTTTGTTTATTTTTACAGTGAAACTCATTGACACACTTGTATAGTTGCGACTATATGATACACTTACGGTAACTAATTGTGTTCCATAATCTTCACCTGGACAATTTGTTGGAACATCTGTTATTTCGTGTCCTGCATATACAAGGCTTGCTTCGGAATGATTTAATATTGCGCCAGTTACTTCATGGCCAGCTGGAGAATATGTGTATTCTTTAACAACAGAATCTATATTTATTAAAGATTGCTTTTTGAATATAGTTATTTCAAAATCTTGCTCTCCTGCATTATAGTTGTCATTTGCGTAGGTATATAACCTAACAATGTGAGTTCCATAATTTTGACCTGGGCAGTTTTCTGGTACTTGTGTAAAAGTATCATATTGAAAATGCACAGTAGTGCTAACACCAATATGATTTGTAACGGCACTGCCTAATACCGTTTGCTCAGCTCCATTATATGTATATTCATTTATTAATGTATTTGTATATATTACAGTATCAGCTTTTGTTACAATTAATGTTACTTCCTTTTCATCTCCCAAATAGTTCGGATTTCCCGCAATACTAATTTTAACCTTTTTGCCATTTCCTTCAGCTACTGTAGTAAAAGTATTATTTGAATATTGAATTGTACTTTGATATGGCCCTACTTGTTCATCAACTAATACGGCGCCAGTATCTACAGTTTGCAGATTACCTGTATATGTATATTCATCTTCAACGCCACTTATATTTAATTCTAATTGAGCTTTATTTATTGTATATGTTCCCTTTCCTTCTGTTCCATCGCCCCATGAACCAATAAATGTTACAGTATAATTATTACTCTTATCTGCACCTTGAGTTGCATTAATCTTATATACATTAACCATTTCGCCAATATCTCTTGTTAATGTAATCTTTAACACACTTATATTTTCATCATATACAAGCGGTGTGTTTGCATCTATTCCATATTCTAACTCTTCTTCTCCAGCGTTATATACTTTTTCCTTATCAATAATATAGACATTAACTGCCTTTGGTAAAATTCTATATTTTGCATCAGCATTAACTTCTATTGCATAATTTGTATCATTTCCAGAAACATATGAAATATTATAAGTTCCGACATCAGCGCCTTCATCTCTTTCAAAAACCACATTTAAGTATTCCTTTGTATCACCCTGTTTTAGTGGAGTTTGCGTATCAATTGTATATGTTAAGTTAACATCAGTACCATATATTGTTTGTTTCCCGTCTGCAATAATATACATTGGAGCTTTAGTTATCGTATACTTTCCTTTTCCTTGATTTCCATCACCATATGCACCACTGAAAGTTACGTTGTAGTTACTATTGTTATATGAAGCTATAATTGGATAGTTTCCTGCATTACTTCCAAAAATGACAGATGACTCAAGAGAAACATTTAATACAGCTGGCAATTGACCTGGCGCAAGTGGAGTTGCAGATGAAATTCTAAATGTTAGCCCTCCAGTTAAATTGCTTTTATATTCTCTTGTTTTAGAATCAATTAATACAGTTACAGCTCTCTTATTTAAAGTTACAGTAAATGATGTCGCTGAAACTGCATCAAAATTTCTAGATGCTGCTGCACTAACAGTAAATGTTACAGTTCCATCTCCTCCTGGAAAATCGGTAAATTTATTTCCTACAAATACTAGCGTTGGATCTCCTGCAGGGTCTGCTTCAGATAAAACAACACCCCCTGCTGTTTGTTGTGCCCCATTATATGTAAACACCTCAACAAAACTTTCAGATTTCACTAAAGTTCTTGAAATTTTATTTATTTTATAAACGCCTTTACCTTGATTCCCATCACCATATGAGCCTTTAAATGTTACAGTATAATTAGGGCTCTTTTCACTACTTTGATATGCCGTAATTGGATATTCTCCAACATAAGTATCATTAATTGGAGAATACAAAACTTTAAGCATCTCTAAATTGTCACCACCAACCAATGTATGCCCATCATCTAACTTCACACTTAAACTTTGCTTAGGAGCTTTATATGCACTTTCTTTATTTTCAACAACTAGAGTTATTGGTTTAGGTGAAATTGTATATGTTCCATTTGGCATATTGACTGCATAGTTTCTACTTGTTTGGCTATTTTTTGATATTGTATATGTTCCTACACCATTTCCAGCAGGGGTTCTCCCTAATGTTATTCCTAGACCTTCTTTTGTATCTAATCCAAGCAATTGCCCTGCTGGAATAGTAAAGTCTAGCACTCCTTCGCTTTCTCCATATACTTTACTTACATTGATGATATTTCCACTTATCTGAAATGGATTTATAGTTATTTCAACAGTTGCGTTTCCTGCCAAATAATTTTGTGTTGCTAGAGTAGAAATTACTATCGTTTTCTTTCCACCCTCTGGAACGTCTCTAAATTGGTTATTGGAATATTGAATACTTGCTACTGGAACACTACTTGTCGCAACTTGATTAGTCGAAGCTCCGCTATTGATTGTTCTTGTATTCGAGTTATATGTATATGACCTTTCAATGCTATCGGTATATATTACTGTTGTAGCTTTGTTTATCGTTACATCAAAATCTGTTGCTGGCACTGCATCATAGTTTGTAGTTTCAGCTGCCCAATATGTAACTTTTAAAGTTCCACCCTCTGGCACATCGGTAAATTTATGATTCGAAAACTGTAAAATCGTTTCATCATTATCTACTGTAAATCCAGTAATTGTTTGCTCTCCCCCTGTAAATGTGTATGTTCCAACATTACTTGTAGAAACTGTAACTGGCGATTTTGCTAATGCAGTTATAGAAATTTTGGATACTGCAAAAAAAGCTATGAGTAAAATCAAAGCTAAAAACATGCATATTAAGTATTTATTTAGTTTGCCCTGTATTTTTATATGCTATTCCTCTTGTTATATTAATAGTTTTACTTTTTTTTCATCACAGCCACTCCAAAGCGAAACACGACACAAACAATGTTTTACCATTTTGAAAAGCTACTAAACTTTTTTACATATTATTATAAAATTTTAATGTTTAACTGAGCCATCTGTACTTTGAAGCAAGGCGTGAGCCACGTTTACGAGTTAATGCCTTTGTTAGTATGGTTATCACAACTATCAATAGGACACTTAAACCTAAGATTATCCATAATAAGTGATTTTGATAAACAACGATAAATCCTCTATCTGCATCAAAGGTTGTTTCAACATAACCATTGCTAATATCTTGTTTGGATAATTTTATTTTATTTCCTTGAGCATCTATAAAATATGCCCCAACAAATGGATTTATTTTAATGTTGTTATTTTTAATCAATACCTTCCTTGGAGTATTATCAATTTCTGTATTTTGTTCTCCTACTACTTCAACTCTGTAAGCTGCTGTAACTGAATTTGTCAATCTGAAAAATTCATTGAAGAACACGTCGCCTGTAACTTCTTCTACTTTAACGCTAGAATTCCCACCATACATTCCTGTAATAGTAACTTCTTCACCTTTAGTTTTCAATGTTAAATTTTTCCTATATACTTCTAGCTCAAACGGGATATAGCTTATGTCATAATTTTCAGATTCTGCACCGCTAGCTTTAATTTCATAATTTCCTGCTTTATAAACTTTTTTGCTAATTGTTGGAAGCTTATCCAAATCTTCTGCACCTTCACCTGGAACGAAACCTATATATTCAAAATTAAAGTCTATTTCTTTATCTTCAATTCCATACACATAGCCTACAAATATCTCAAGTGGAGCCTTTACAATACTCATCTCAAGAGGTCCTACTACATTTTCTAGAATATAGTTTGGATTATTCAATGTAACATTGACAGAATATTCACCGATTGAAGAAGGATTATTTTCTCCATAATTTAGTGTGACAATGTTTCTATCTGCTGCAGCAAAAGATGATAAGCTATAACGAATATTTTGTCTTTCGCCGTTATATACATATTCATTGTTTTCTGAAATCTTTAAAGTAATCTTTTTCTTTTCTACAATGAATGGTTTTATTATGGTTTTTTCTTCATAGTTTTTGCTTCCTGCAAAATATGCAGTTACTGTATGATTACCAGCCTCTGGTATTGCTGTACTAAATGAATATGTAATTTCTAAACTTGCAGCTTCATTAAATTCATATGGAGTTTCTAAACTTGCTGTAAACAATTCAAATGTTCCATAAGTTTGTGTAAACCTTCCTGCTATACTTAAAGTTGTATCTATTCGATTTATTTGCATTGGTTCTTCTACAACTTTTCTACCTGCATACTCATCGACAACTGTAATTATCATAGTGTAAACACCAGCATCAATTGCACTATTATATTGCCTATGCCCTTGTTCAAACATTACGCTATATGGCACATCGATGTTATTAATTTTTGCCGTAACATCAAATTGTTTTTCCGTACCATCATACTCTAAATAGTGTGCACCAACACTAATATCAATAGGATACTTAATAGCTGCATCAATATAAAATTCGGGATTAGATGGCAAAGCGTAGTTTTCATTATCTACTGAAAGAATGGTCATCTTGGCAAAAGCTTTTCCAACTGGTCCGTCCTCATCTTCAATCAACTCCGATGTGTATGTTATATTAACAGTATCCCCTAAAGCTTTATTTGCTATCTTGTAGTTAGATTCTGTGAGTGTAAAACTAGCAAGATTTTCTACTGGAACACTCACTCTTATTTGACCTGTAGCAACTATAATTTCTAAAGGTTTAATTGTTAAGTTCGCATTCATAATAGCTAAGCCTTCTGGAATTTTATAATTAACTGAGCTAGTTGAAAAAGAAGCTACTATTGCAGTTGTACCAACGACTTTTCTTTGACCAGAATATATGACGTTTGGCCTTGAATTATCTAAGCCTATTGGTAAATTTCCAGTAATTTCTAAGGATTGGTATTTTCCGTTATAAACCTTTTCTTTGCTTTCAAAACTTATTCCTGCAAAGTTATAGTCAACTTTATTAATCTTTAATGTAGCACTCATATTTTCAATTTGATTATAGTTTGCAAAATCACCATTAAAAGTAGCTATAACATCATATGTTCCAGCATTAATTTGCTTTGATGTTGAATATGTGACAGTCACGCCATTTGGTAGTATGCCAGATATTGTCAAGGAGTGTTGCATTGCATTATAGTCAACAATTTTGTTTGCAAGACTGACGCCTACCATATTGTATGTGGCTTTTTGAACATTAAGTATTACAAATGCTGCTGCACCTTTATAGTTTGCACTTTCTGGAACTATAACTTCAGCACGTTTTCCGTTTCCATCTGCAACAGTTACAAAGGTATTATTTATGTATTGCAACGGTGCTTGGCTATGATTCATCGTTGCACCAACAGCTTGTTGCAATAAACCAGTATACACAAAGTCTTTTGTCATATACTGTAAATCAATATTTGTATCTGCTTTTTCAACATTAATCCTAATATTTTCAATTGCAGCTGCTTTATAGTTTTCACTTTCTGAAACGTAGGCTTTGATTCTTAAAGCAGTTCCTTCAGCTACTGTAGTAAATGTGTTATTTTCATATTCAACTTCTCTACAGCTATGGTTTGTCAAACTTACAGGCTTAACAGTTTGTAGCGAGCCGGTATATACAAAATCTAAGGCACTTTGATCTAATGACAATATACTGTTTGCCTTTTCAACATTAATGCTAAATCTAACTTCTGCAGCGGAATAATCACCATATGCTGCAACAAAAACCCTAACTTCTAGTGCATTACCTTCAGCTACTGTAGTAAACTCATTGTTTTCCCATTGAATTAATTGATTTTCCTCATCGCCTACAGTCAATACAGCTCCTGTATCTATTGTTATTGTCGATCCAGTATATACATAATTTTTGAGAACTCCAGAAATATCAATAACTGATGCAATCTTGTCGACTAATAAGATTACAAAGGATTCAGAATATAGATAATTTTGTGTTGCTTCTACATAGATTTTAACTGAAGCACCATCTAAACCACCTTCACCATCCCATGCATAAAACACATTGTTTTCATATTTAATTACTTGCGCTACATCTGGAACACTTGCGCCAGAATCTACAGTAACCGGTAATGTATCTACTAACTTTTTGTACTCTCTTTTTACTTCACTAACATTAATAATTTGCTTTGCTTTATTTATTGTGATTTGTTTTGTGGCACTTGTAGCTAAATAATTTCTTGTAGATACGGCATTCATTACAACATTTAAATATCCATCTGTTGGAACATTAGTGAATGTATTATTGCTATATGTAATTGTAGTTTCACCATGACTTAATGTGGCTCCTAATATTTCTTGTTGAGTTGTGTTATATGTGTAGCTTTCAAGCATTTGAGAAGTATCTATTGTAGCTGTTGCTTTAAAAATCTTTATAGTGACATTTTTTGTTTGTGGCAAATAGTTTCTAGATTCCCAAACTTGAATTGTCATAGTTTGTGTTCCAAATGTTGCACCAGCTTCTGCAACTGGAACATCTTTGAAAGTGTTATTTATATATGTTATAGCAGATTGATATGCTCCAACTTGATTTGTAGTTACAGTCCCTACTACAGTTTGTGTTTCACCATCATATGTGTATTCATCTGTAATGTTAGCGGTGATAGTCGTTGCTGCCTTATTGATTGTAATTACAAAACTTACTGCTTTTGGATTATAGTTATGGTTTCCACTTACTGAGACAGTAACTTCTTGCGTTCCATATGATTGACCCATACCATCAACTGGAACATCCTTAAAAGTGTTATTGCTATACTCTAAAGTGTTAATGTAATCTCCTGTTTGCTTTAAAATGAGAGACGCATCACCTGTAACAGATTGTGTTTCATTTGTAAATGTATAAACTTTCAATATTGATGTGACATCAATTTCAGTATCAGCTTTTACTATTTCATATTTACCCATTGTCCCAAGAGCGCCGCTAAATGTAAGTGAATAGTTATTGCTTCCTGCTGGCAACTTGCTTCCCGTAATTTGATATGTACCAACATTTATTCCACCTAATTTTTCTAACTTAACACCTAAAACGTCTGCAGATTGACCATATTCAAGTGGTGTAGATTCTGAAACTTTAAATGTCAAAGGAGCGATTCCTTTTCCATATGTAGTTTGTTTTGACTCAATTAAGACACTAATTGGTTTTGCTACTATATTGTAGTTTGCACCAGTATATGAGAAAGTGTAATTTGTATCATCATATGATTTTAATGTGATTGGATATGTTCCAACATTTTGACCTGGATTTCTTTGCAACACAACATTTAAGTCTGCAATATTATCTCCAGCTTTTAAACTACCAGATAGCGTAAATGTCAAAGATTGCATTGAACCATATGTAACTGTTTTTGTATCAGCTATTAGACCTACAGCAACCTTGGTAATAGTGTAAACTCCCTCATTAATGGTTACATTATAATTTGAATTAGAGTATGTGGCAGTGATAACATATTCTCCAGCATTTTTTAAGTTAGATGCTTCTGTTGAAAGGTTTAAATTTAATACGGAAATATTTTGACCAGCTGCTAAAGAATCAAATGTCGCAGTTAGTGGCACTGTTTCAGATTTGTATTCACTTGTTTTATTTGCCACAGTAACAGTTGTTTGATATTTTGAAATGTTAATGATTCTAAAAGTTGATACAGCTTCATAGTTTCTTGAGGCCGCAACATTTATGTCAACTCTTTGAGTTCCGGATTCTGGAACATTTGTAAACCTATTATTGCTGTATTCTATGACTGGATCGCCAGTGGGATCAACTACAGATAAAGCGGCACCTTCTACGACTTGTTCTACACCACTATATGTACGGTCTAAAACCATGCCACTTGTATCTATAGTTCTAGTTATTCTTGTTATTTTATATATACCATCTACAAATGAAACATTATAGTTTTCACTTGCGCTTTCACCTTGAGCACCAGTAATACTATATTCACCAACGTAGTTTTCACCTTGTTTTGTTAAAATAATGTCTAGAAGAGAGCCGCTTTCACTATATGCCATAGTACTGCCAACAGATAAACTCCAAGTCAAAGGCTCTGGTGTCGCTAAGTATGCACTTTCTTTATTTGCTATTGTTACACTAATATTTTTTGCTGTAACTATATATTTACCTTTACCTTCTTCACCAGTTCCATATGAGCCATTAAAAGTTATGTCATAGTTTCCATTTGTGTATCCTGTACAAGAAATATCATATGTTCCAACATCGGTTCCTACACCTTTTTTAAGTGTTAATCCTAAATATTCAATTTTGTCACCACCTTGTAAAGATGAACCACTTGCTAACACTGCTGTTAATGGTTTTGTATCCTCGCCATAGTAAGCACTCTTATCTTCAATGACTAATGTTGTTTTTGCTTTCTTTATGGTTATTCTTTCAGTTGTTGTGGCAGCTAAATAGTTATTGTTTGCAGGAGAAGTTATGATAACATCTAGATATCCATCTGCAGGAACATTTCTAAATGAATTATTTTCATATTGAATGCTTGCGACATGATTTCCTGTATGCCCGTTTGACGCCCCTGTAATTGTCCTAGTATTTCCGTTATATGTATACTCTTTTATCATTGAGCTTGTATCAAGTGTTGTTGGTTTCCTGTTAATAAAAACTGAAACTGTTGTTAGTGGAACTGCTTTATAGTTTGTAGATGCATCCATTCTATATGTTATATCTAGCCTACCTGGCACTCCACCACTATTTGGAACATCTATAAATGTGTTATTTCCTATTTCAAGAGTTCTTTCACTGTGATTTGCAGTAATTCCCGTTACCGTTTGACTAAAACCATTATATGTATACTCACCAATATCAATTGTAATTATTGTAGTAGCTTGGGTTATTCTATATGTTCCATTAATTCCACCTTGATATGTGCCTAGAAATTGAAGTGTATAGTTTGTCAAAGTATTGTTCCAAGAACCACTGATTGGATAGCTTCCAATAGCAGATGAGGAGCTTACTAAAGGAGCATTCAACGAAACACCTAATATTGAAACTAATTGACCTGTTAGCATTGGAGTACTTTCATCTAAAGACCAATAATCTGAATCTAGCACAACTGGTTCTTGACCATATTCGCTTTCAGCATCCAATATATTAACTTTTATATGGTATGGGATTATAGAAACCGTAACCGTTTCAGTTACAGCCTTAAAGTTAGCTGTTTCACTAACACTAAATGTTACTGTTTGGTTATGACTTTGCGGTACATCAGTAAATGTATTATTAGAAACATTTATGATATCTTGACTTTCACCGACATCTAAATTATTCTCATCTAAAAAAGCACCAGAAATAGTTTGTTGTTGTCCACTATAGACATAATTTCGTCCTACACTATTGGTATTAATAACTCTTTGAGCTTGGGTTATTGTATATGTTCCTTTTGTACCTCCAGTGTAAGAGCCTACAAAACTAACTATATAGTTACCACTTGCACCACTACCTTGAGAACCCTCGATAGGATATTCTCCAACAACTGAAAGTCCTTGTCTTGTCAACACAATCTTTAAATCTCCCATTGTATCGGTATATACAAGCTGCCCAGTAAGATTTACCTCATCTACTGCCTCAGGATTTGAACCCGTTTTAGGAACAGTTAAAACTTTTTCTGATTTTCTATATACACTCTCTTGATCTTTTATTTGAACTTGAATGGCCTTTGCATTTATCGTGAGAGTTCCAGTTGATATAGTAACTGCATAATTTCCATTTGTTTGTGAAGCCTTAGTAATGTCATATGTGCCCACTGCATTTGATGTGTTAACTCTTTCTAAGGATATTCCTAAACCTTCAGCAGTATCACTACCTTTTAAACCAGAATTTACTACAAATGTAAAGCTTGGATCTCCTTGACCATAAGTCTTGCTTGCATTATTTATGCTTGCACTTAAAGCTGCTGGACTTATTGTTATATCAACTGTAGTATTTCCCGCTAAATAGTTTTGTGTTGCATCTGTATATATGGTTACCGTTTGTGAACCAGTCCCTACATTTGTAAATGTGTTATTGCTATATTTTATCGTTGCTACTGGAACCTCTGGTGTAGCAATTTGCTCAATTGTTGCTCCACTTACTGTTTGCATATAACCATCATATGTATATGAAAGGTTTACACCATTTGTTTTAATTTCTGTCGCTGCTTTTGCAATTGGTACATCCACGCTTGTAGTTGAAATACCTTTGTAATTTTTAGTCGCTGCAACATAGTATGTAATTGTGAGGGAACCCCCTACCGGAACATTTGTAAATGTATTATTGCCATATGTAATAGTTGCTTCTTCATTATTTAATACATAACCACTAATAGTCTGTTGCAAGCCGCTATATACATAACTTCCAAGCCCTCCTGTTATTACACTTTGAGCTTGTGTAACAGAATATGTACCAGACGTGCCTCCAGAATATGTACCGCTAAAAGTTACCAAATAGTTTTGGCTGTTATAGCTTCCTGTAATTTGATATGTGCCAACTTCAGTATTTATTGTCACCCCTGTGTACAAGGAAACCCCTAAATTGGAATTAGGCTCTCCATTAACTAAGTTTGTATGTGTCCATGTCAATGGTTGAGGTGTTGTTTTATATACACTTTCCTTATCTGCAATTGTAACTGTTACAGCATATTTGCTAATTGTAACTGTATGAGTTGTGCTTGTTGCCAAATAGTTAGTTGATGCTGGCAAAGTCATTGATATTTCTAATGTTCCTCCTAATGGTACATCTTTGAATGAGTTTGTACCATTGTAGCTAATTTCTGTATCTGTAAATTCAGGCAATTCATCAACTGAACGTGTTGCACCTGCAATTGTTTGTGTTAAACCACTATATGTCGCAGTAGTTGCCATAGCACTTGTATTTATAGTTCTAGTTGCTTTGCTAATTACAAAATTTGCATTTACAAATGTGACATTATAGTTGCCACTTGAATATCCTGGAGTTATTGCATATGTCGCTGCACTTAATCCTAGAGCCTTTGACAAAGTTATATTCAAAACAGACAATGTCTCAGAATATTCTAATACACCAGCAGCTGGCGTAACTACCCCAAGCATTGCTTGATAATTAGCTTCTGTTTTTGTTGGATCATAAGTAACATTTACCCCTTGAACCGTAATCTCTATGTCCTTTTTAACAATTTCAAATTTTATAGAGCCAGAATTATCCATTAATGTTATGCTGTAGTTCGGATTAGCGCCTGCAGCTTCAAAAGTACCCAAGCCATAATTATAAAATCCAACATCATTGCCTCCTGTTCTTGCCAGTGCACCAGTTAATGTTGCATATCCAGCTCCTCCGCCAGTTGGGTAAACAAGATTCTCATAAGTAAAAGAAGGATCTCCTTGACCATAAACTTTGCTTTGATTAGCTTTAGGCTGAACTTGAATTGGAAATTGTGTTATTGTGTATGTCGCTGAATTAAAAGTTATACTGTAATTTGGATTAGCTGCGTCAGTATATGAACCTCGATTTATTGTATATATAGCAACATCCTCGCCATCATTTCTATTTAGTGTTCCAGAAACTGCTACAATTCCCGCCCCAGCTCCTGCAGGGTTAAAGCTACTTGGATTGTAAGTAATAGTCGGTGTATATGTTTCATATGCTTTCTTTGTCGACCAATACTCTCTAGACATCGTAGGTGCACTTATAGTTACACCACGTTGATTAATAGTATATGTTGCAGTTCCATCGCCAACAACTGTTAAATTATAGTTTGAATTATTGGTGTCAAAACTTGCTCCTTTACTGATTGTGTATGTCCCAGCATTTCTATCACCTGTTCGTGTCAAACTACTAGCATTTATTGTAGCCCAACTACCACTTGATGCCGCCCATGTATCGCTCGGTACCGTTGGTGTTACGGTTAGCGTAACATCTGTATCACCGTACGTAATAGTTTTTGATTGAATAGTAACAGTAAAAGGCTTTTTATTAATGGTAAGATTTGCCCCCACATATGCTATATCATAATTTGGATTATTCGCATTGATTAATGTATTCCGTTCGATTGCATAAGTACCAACAATTTCCCCCGATACCCGCGACAAAAAGCCTACCAGAGACTCTCCAGAAACTAAACTACCGCTAGTAATGCTGTAGTCTAAAGAAGGATCTGCCTCGCCATAAGTTTTAGATCTAGCTGCAGCTGTTGCAGTTACAGGCCGACGATTTATAGTAACCGTTGTCGAGCTACCAAAAGAATAAGTATAATAACTTCCACCATCTACTGTTCCACCTAATGTGAGAGTATGTGTTCCAACATTTACCGCAGTCGCTCCTGCCCCACTCCAAGATGGTGTAAAAGTATTTCCTGCTAAAATTCCAGGAGTAGCTGTCCATTGCAACGGAGCTATATTTCCATCATATGTTTTTGATTGTGAGTGGGGAGTAATAACAGTACCTGTCACCCATCTTTCAAGCACCATTTGATGTGCATAAACCTCCATATGCCTACCAATACCCTCTTTTTTAACTTGCACACCAACCCTTACCGCAGTTACATTACTGTAAGCGCCGGTGAGAGTAGCAGACTGCGAGACATAGGATTCTGATGTAGAATCGCCACTTTTAGCACTTGCAGTATTTGTAAATCCATCAATTCCAATATTTCCAGAACCCCAAGCAATAAAAACTGAAAAAGTTTTACCCTTTCCTGCAGTACAAACTTGTGATGTAAAAGTCATTTTTACTTTTCCTGCCGCAATTGCAGCTGTAACAGAAGAATGAAGTTGAATTGTTGTAAATGCAAGAGCATAACGTGTATCAGGTGAAGTTCCTTGATCAATCCTAATATTGTTGTCATTACTAGTTATATCACTATCTGCACCACTGCTTTGATTGTATGCCCACTTTTGACCTCTTGTACAACCGGAAGCTAAACCCGTTGAGCCAACTGAATTAATTGTGGAAAAAGTTGAGGTTTGTCCATTGTTGTGCCCACCACTATAATTGGTGTAAGAGCCACTAAAGCTATAAGCATGAGCGGTTATTTTGGATTTTGGAGAAAATGCGAAGAAAACCATTAGTGCTAGTAAAGCTAATAGCACAAATAGGAGCATTTTTGTGATTTTTGATCTATATATTTTTTTTGTCATATTTCCTCTTGCTTTCGCAAAGTGTTGGAGTATCACAATGTAGGTTAGCGAAATTTTATATATTTTTGCACTGCTTATTTAGTGCATCAACTTTTTTGTTAATATAAATAAAATTTTAGCAAATCGTTGTTAAATTTTATCTATAAATACCTTGTGACGAGCGTTAACTCACCGCAATAGTTTCAAAAAACCACCAGTTTTCTAAAGAATGAAAACAAGCGATGATTTGAAGTTGTATATCGTTAACAAAAGCTATAGTGCACGCTTGCTTTTGTTTAAATTATTTTGTTAAGCAGTTTTATGTTTTTCTTCTCTTTGTATTTTTGCCCGCTTTTGTGATTACATATTAACATTTTATATTCCCGCATGCAATAGCGAAAATTGAAATGTTGTAAAGTTTTAACAAAAATTCACATAACGAATAATTTTTGAAGCTAAGAGATTTACAGGACTTAGAAATTGTTATTGCTGATGTAAAATAAACCATAAGATTTTTGAGACTTGAAGCTTGCTGTTACTGGGAGGAAGAAAAGACACCGTGCAATTTAAGTTAGAGATTGTTATTGCTGAGGTGAGATAAAAAAAGTGCAAAGCTTTTTTGGCAATGCACTTTCGTTTAAAGTTAATTGGAGTTTTTGTATTTGAGTTAAGAAGTCTTTTTAGGGGTTGATTTTTTTGTAGTAGATTTCTTTGAGCGAGTTTTTGGAGATGATGGCTTTTTGGAAATTTGTGCTCTACTTGTACCAGTGCTTTTTCTAACCATTGGTTTGTTATCCACTAGAATGTCATAAATTTCACTGTAACTTGCACCTTCTTTTTTAGATTCTCCAAGCAATTCTGTTGGCTTAGTAGAGTCCTTTGTTGCAGCAACGGCGGAAGAGACAAGTTCAGGCTTATCTATAGCTTTTGAATCTGATAAAATTTCATCTTCAACGGGGGCAACAGATTCTGCCATATCCACAAGATCGACATCAGTGAAAAACTCAAGTTTTGTATTAGACTCATCTTTCTTTCCAAGAGACTCTTGCAAGGTATCATACATATTAATAATTTTCTTAGGCTTTGTATCTTCTGGTGCTTTACTAGAGCCTTTTGTTTCCGGGGTATCTTTTATGTAATCTTCAAAAGTGAAGGTATCTGGATCGTAGTCTTTGTCTCGAATACCACGCAATATAGAGTCTATTATCGCCCTTTCTCGTTCTTTTGGAGTCAATACTTTTTTAGAACGTTTTTCAGTTTCAATCTTGCCTTTTTCAGCAATTTGATGTAGCGGTTTTGCAAGCCTATTTTCAATCATTCGAGTCTTACCTTTCCATGTGGTATATCTAATAGGAGTATCAAAAATAAGTAATAACTGTGGCAATAAAACGAAAACTAAGATAAGAGAAGCAATACCCCCTCTTGCAACCATACTTCCAAACATGGCTGTTGCAGGAGAAACGTCCTTATTTACAATGTTAGTACTAATTCCAGCAAAAGTTAATATACCACCAGAGGTTATTAAAGTTCTCGATGACATTGCTAAAGCTTGCTGCACAGAATCATATTTATTATGCTTTTCTCTACATTCCATATAGTGAGAAACTAAAACTATCGCATAGTCAATGGTTGCACCAAGCAAGATTGAGCTTACCATCATATAACCAACAAAAACTATTGCCTCACCACGAATATATGGAATTACCATATTGAAATAAATTGAGCTTTGTATAACTAAAATCATTAGTATTGGTAGTAAAATTGCTTTATAAGTCCCAAGCAATATTAAAAACACCAAAACAACAGATATTGCAGAAATAATATCATAATCGTTATTAACTAGTGCTTTGATTTCTAGCGTTGCAACAGATTGCCCAATGGTATATGCTCTCTTTTGGCCATCCTCTGCTTTACTAGCTTGATCTCCGTATATATTAACAATTATCGCCTCAATATCTTCTATTGCTTTAGTTGTCTTTTCTCCCTCTTGTGGCAAAGGTAAAAACATTACAACACGCCTATATGTTGTAGCTTTTAAATCTCTTGTTTGAATCTTTCCATCGGCTAAAACATTTTCATATGTTTTGGTATCATTATCATATTTAACTAATACATATTTATATATAGGTGGTTTGCCTGCCTCACTGACATTTTTATACTCGTAATATAAGCTTTTATCTTTCTTACTTAAAGGCGAAGCTTGAGTATAAAACCCTTCTTTGGCAAGTCTATCTTCTTCCGCTGTTCTTTTTAGCCTATACCTGCCATTTTCAATGACATAAATGTCCCCCGTTTTATCAATCATTATATGATCTGTATTGAAGCTTCTAATGCCCCTATCATCATAGTTATCTACTACAACCATTTGTGCTTTTAAATTTGCTGGGATTATGCCTGCAGCCCCAGTATCAGCAATTTGTTGAAAACTTTGCACGCCTAAAACAACAGGTAATCCAACATTGTTTTTAACCTTTAAAGCATTTAGTTTTTCGTACAGCAAAGATTCTCTAGACATAATAGTTTCAGATTTAATATCACCTTCAACATCAACTTCTGGTAAAACAATATATTCTTTACCATCTTGCATCTTTACAACCTTAACCTCTTGAGAGGTAAACTCCGCATCTTCAGGCAAAAGTACAACAACCTGGTTTTGCTCACCAAACACTTGCCGCATTGCTTCTTTGTCAGTGGTAATCTGAGCTTTGGGCCCCTCTAAACTTGCTTCTTGCCCATAGGTAAACTTGTTTTGTTTTTGGAATATATAGCTTGGAACTACTAAAGCAAGTATTAATATTGGTATATAAAATCTTGTTTTGATTAAAAACTTTGAAAATCTTTTGAATGAAAAGTTTATAGTCTTATGTGCTGTCTTATACATCAACTTTTCTGTCATCAAAATTAAAGTTGGCATAAATACAAAAACTGAAATTAGTGAAAAGATAACACCCTTCATTAAAACAAAACCCATATCTAGCCCTAGCTTATATGACATAAAGCAAAGTGCAACAAAAGATGCAACCGTAGTTAATGATGCTGAAGAAACAGGACTTAAGCTTCTCGTTAAAGCTTCAACCATTGCTTCATTACTAGTTAAACCTCGCTGCTTTTCTTGCTTAAATCGGTTTAGTAAATATATCGAATAGTCCATCGTGAGAGCTAGTTGCAAAACACTAGCAACTCCTTGAGTCATATATGAGACTCCATTCCACATTACAATGTTAGTTCCCATATTTAAAAGGATTGCAGCACCTATGGTTATGAGTAACAAAACAGGCTCCCAAAATGAATTTGTTGTTAAAAGCAATATCACTATGACAACGACAAAAGCAAAAGCCATCGATTTCATAGTTATAGATTGCACGGCTTCAATACTGTTTGCTACAACTGCCGCATTTCCAACAACATGAGCTCCTATATTTAACTTTCTAATTTGACTAATAGCATCAACTGTTGCATCATCATAATCTGAATATGTAAACATTACTTGAAATAGTGCTGAACCGTTGCCTGTAGGAGTCCCTATACTTTGTCCTGCATTTTGTTTCCAAAATGGAGCTAGTTGCTCTGAAAGCATAGATATATCAAATGAACCCATACCTTCAGACATATCATCTGGGATTGCGATTTTTCCTTCGACAACCATTGTTGTAATTGTGGTTTGCAAAACTGGAAGCACCTTATTTAAAAAATCATTTTCACCAGGGTTATTTGGATCTTCTGCAAATAACTTATCAAAAAATTCTGGCTTTTCAAGAGGACTACCGTTATATACATTTTGTTTAAATGTATCTGACATCATTATCGTATTTAGTTTTGTTTTGATGACATCAATAGAACCTAGCATTCCTGCATCAGCAAGTTCTGTTGTAAAATTAGTGTCTTCAAAAAGCGTAATTAAAGACCTTCCCATCTCCCAAACATAAGCTACTAATTCAACATTAGTATATGGGGTAATTCTTTCTCCAGTTCCTGCTGGATGGGCTATTTTCCCATTTTCATCAACCTCTTCTTTAGGTACCATAGTGTCAACTAATTTCCAAAGATTAAGTTCTCTAGCTAAAATTAAACTGTCAACCCATACAATTTGATTTATAGGATCAACTGTTTCTTTTTTGATTAATCTACCATCAATAACACGCTTAGCCTTTATTTCCATTATTTGGTTTTTATTTCTAACACCCTGAGCAATACTTATGTCTTTGAACATAATGGCAACATTACCACCATATCCAAAAGAATTGTACATTTCATCTAAACTTTGTGATACATTAGATTTTTTAGGTAGATATGAAGTGTCATCGTAGTTAACACGAACAAATGGGATGAAAATAGAAATAACTAAAGTGATGACGATAAAGACAATCATCACTATTAACTTGTTGTTTACAACGAATCTAGAATATTTACGCATTTATCTCTTTCCTTCAGGTATTTTTATTTATGTCTTACACGTTTTTATGTTTTACATCAAATTCATTCCCTATGTGATTTCGATACTTAACCACATAAATTCACAAACATTTTTGTTTGCTAAACTAACTCTCTATGTATCTTAAGTAAAGTGTTAGCTTATACTATCTTATTTATTTTGTTCTGATTTTTTTCAATCAGCTTAGCGACCTTTTCTACCACATCATCATTTGGTGGCAACTCTATATTCTGAATATAGTCTAGGCTTAAAGAAGCGAAATAGAATAAAAGTAGACTAGAAATTTGAGTATACATTTCTTCATCTGGACACTTTTTCGCTATAATGATTAACCCTTCTACTAACCCTTTTGCTAGCACCTCTGCAACTAAAGACTCTGGATTTTTCTTTGTTACTGGTAAAAATGCAGCAATTCTTTTAATGATTATGTTATAAAAGCCTTCATAATTAGAACCGAAACTTTTTTCTAATATCATTAAAAGCTCCACTTTATACTCTTTTATATATTCAGATACAGCATATGAGACATACTTTAATTCTTCCGTATGCTCTTTCAAGTCTTGATCTACTACATGTCTATATAGGAAAAAATCGACCATTACTTGAGCTTGATTTGCTGCCTTGTCAACTAAAGCTTCAAAAAGACTTTCCTTACTAGGAAAATATTTGTATAAATTGCCAATAGGCACTTTCGATCTCTTACTAATTTGCAACATCCTGGCACGATAATACCCAAGACTACTAAATTCTTTTAAAGCAGCCTTCAAAATTCTATTACGTACTTCCTCTTTTTGATATTGCATTTTACACCTTGAAATACTAAGAAATCATTATTCTCTTTTCATATTATATGCCTTAAGTATATTGCAGTCAATAAAGAACTAGGATTTTTCAAAGTTTTAATGTGAATTTTATGTGAACATTTTTCTCTATTAATATATTTTTTCAAAATAAAATTCAAAAAATATGCCTTACGTGTTGTTTTAGCTTAAAAAAATACAAAGTTTTTACACACTATGATATTTTTATCAAAAAATTCTCTTTTGATAGAATGATAACTCTAGTTTTTTAAGAAAAAATAAGTGAGTTTTTCATTTAACCACTGATTATTTTGCTTAATTTTTGTATCCATAGCTACATAATATTGCATTTATTACTCTCCTTAGGTGCCTGCTTTATAGTACTAAAAATTATCACAATTTAATTTTTAAAATATAAAATATACATATTTTTGTCTAGATTGATAAACATACGTAAAAAGTGTTAAAATTTAACTACTATAAAACTTAGAGGTAGACATGTCCTGACTTTTTAATGAAGCTCTCAAAAATAGTGATAGTTCCTGTTTTCATCAAAGTTTAAAGTTCTTAATTTTGTTCATTTGCACTTCAGAAAGATAGTAATTTGTTAATGGTAGATTCCATAATTT
>JAAZJD010000084.1 GCA_012800525.1 Clostridiales bacterium | reverse complement strand
TTTGTTTTGAAAATTTTAACCACTTTTAGATGATGAAAGATTACCATGAAAACCAAAAAAACTGAACTTTTAAAAGTAAATGCCCGTTTTGCTAATGAGCGTGCAGTTACTTCTGGAATTAACATAATTTAACGAAAACAAAGAAAAATTATATAGTTTATGGAAATTTGGTTATGATTGTGATATATTTTTAATAACAAGTTTAATAATTTTAAAATTTTATTTATATGAGGATGGCATATGTTAAAAGCTTTTAAAATTGGACATTACACTGATTTAGAAAATGGAACTGGTTGTACAGTAGTACTTTGTGAGGAAGGCGCAACGGCTGGAGTTAGTGTAATGGGTTCTGCACCAGCTACTCGTGAAACTGATTTGTTGCAAACAGAAAAAACAGTAGATAAGATAAATGCGGTTATTTTATCTGGCGGTTCGGCCTTTGGTTTAGAAGCAAGCTGTGGTGTTATGCAATATCTTCGAGAAAAAGGAATAGGATATAATGCGGGGGGATATAGAGTACCAATAGTTTGTGGTGCAAGCTTATATGATTTAGAATATAAAAATTTCGCATATCCAGATAAAGAAGCAGGATATAAGGCTTGCTTAGATGCTAAAGTCAAAAATTTTCAGAAAGGTGAAATAGGTGCAGCTGCAGGCGCAACAATATCCAAAGTTTTAGGAATGGAGACTGCTAAAAAGACAAGTCTTGGAATCCAAACATATAGATTTAATCAACTAGAAATAGCAGTTATTGTAGCAGTTAATGCATTAGGTGATATTGTAAAAGACGGGAAGATAATTGCTGGTATGCAAGATCCTGAAGGAAATTTTATATCCGCTAAAAAAATTATGACTGCTGGCGGAATAGAGCCTACAAACTCAAATACCACTATAGGTGTGATTTTAACAAATGCAACCCTCTCTAAGAAAGAAGCAAATATACTTGCTGCATTAAGTCATGATGGTTTTGCAAAAGCTTTATCTCCTTCACATACAGCATTTGATGGAGATGCAATGTTTGTTATGGCATCAAATGAAGTAAAGGTAGATATCAATATTTTATCTTCAATTATTCCTGATTTAACAGAGCAAGCAATTCATTCGTCTGTGATGAATGTAGATCCAATAAACGCCAGGGTAAGCAAAGCAATGTTTGCGGTTTTACAAAAAATGTTTAAGAAAAAATAGGAGTGTTTTAGTAGCATATGCTGTGGAGGCTGTTAATCGAACAAACGCTAAAAACAATATTTGTGGTTTTTAAAAATAAATGTAGCTTAGCACCATAAAGAAAGTTAATACAATAAACATTAGAAAACATAAAGGATAATTTCGTACTAGATTTGAGATGAAAAAAGTAGAATTATTGGCTCCAGCAGGGAATATGAATAAATTAAAAACAGCATTTCATTTTGGTGCCGATGCTGTGTATATGGGAGGAAAGGAATTTTCTCTCAGAGCATATGCAGATAATTTTTCGCGAAAAGAGATTGTAGAAGCTATAGAATTTGCTCATTCTATTGATAAGAAAGTTTATGTTACCGCAAATATATTTCCTAAAAATGAAGATTTTGAAGCACTAGAAGATTATTTGAAGTTTTTAGAAACTGCAAAAGTCGATGCTGTATTAATTACAGACCCAGGCTTAATAATGAGAGCAAAGCAAGTAGCACCTAACTTAGAACTTCATTTATCAACCCAAGCAAATAATTTAAACAAATATACGATTGAATTTTGGGCAAAACAAGGAATTTCAAGAGTTGTTTTAGCAAGAGAATTATCACTTTTAGAGATAAAAGAAATAAAAGAGCATAACCCCGATACGGAAATTGAAATATTTATTCATGGAGCAATGTGCATATCATATAGTGGACGATGCTTGCTTAGTAATTATCTAACTGATAGGGACTCAAATAAAGGGGAATGCATTCAAGTTTGCAGATGGGAATTTAATGTAGATAAACCTGGAGTATCTTTAGATGCTGGCAGAGGTAACCCGCCTTTAGAAATGCAAGAAGATAGTAGAGGAACATATATTCTAAATAGCAAAGATTTAAATTTGATTGAGTACATTGATAAATTGGCTCCATATGTCGACTCTTTTAAAATAGAAGGTCGAATGAAGAGTGAATATTATTTAGCAACCGTTGTAAATGCATATAGAAGAGCTTTAAATGAATACTACAAATATGGCAGTTTAAAAAATGTCAATGAATATATGCAAGAACTTGAAAAAGTAATTCATAGAAAATATACAAGTGCATATATCGATGGAAAAAATGAAGAAACTGTCGAATATTCTGGAATACAAGCTGGACAAGATTATATATTTGTTGCAGTTATATTAAAAAAACTATCTTTTAATGAGTATCTTGTTGAAATGAGAAATAGGTTTATGCAAGGAGATGAGTTAGAAATTATTTCTCCAACTGATGCGCATAATAAAACCTTTGTTGTAGGAAAAATGGAATCAGAAGATGGCGAAGAGGTAGTCGATGCAAAAATAGTACAGCAACATCTTAAGATGACAATACCTTTTAACATTGAAGAGGGTGATTTTTTGAGAATGAAGGTGAAAAGTTAAGGTGTAACATGGAATTACAAAAATTGTCTAAAATGAGCAAAGAAGAAAAACAAAAATTAACTTATGTAATCATAGCAGTAGTTTTAATTGTGGCATTACTTGCAAGCGTCATAGCCACTATAGTAGTTGTGTCGTTATTTCCAGGTTTTAAAGAAATTAGTTATTCAGAGTTTAACGAAAAGCTTACTAACGGGACTATTGTTGCCGCAAGATTTTCAAACAATGAAGCTTATCTTTTGTACGAAAAAGACAAAAGAAAGTATGAAAGGTTTAAAGATGGTAGGTTCCAATCTGCAAGAGTGACATTTAAAGATGCTACAGAGAAAAAAGAAGCGATGCAAAAAGCCAAATTATATCTTGAAGGTGCACGTGGTGTTATAGAGATCCCAAGTTGATTTTTGGTAATTTTTGACATTTTATTTTATAATTTTTTAAATTTATTAATTGTTGAGCTTAATATTGTGATGCAGTTAAGTTAAAGGATTAGGAGTAGTTGCATCTTTTTAACGGTAGGTCTAATTTAGAGGTAAGTTTAATTTGCTAGAAAGATACTTAAAATAGGTGGTATCTTTTTTATCTTTACATTTGGGTAATATAAATTGCAAAATATTGCTATGCTGTGATACAATTCAAAATACAATGTTTATTATATTATTATATATGAACGCATGTATGACTAAAATTTAATATAAAATGCTACTAGATGAGGATATAAATGGAAACAAGACCAAATAGAAAAAAATCAATAATAATTATCATTGCAATGATAGCAATCGTTATAGTTGCGGCTGTGCTAATAACAAATAATGCAAATAAAACACCTTCAATTGGATATAATGAGCTAATTTCTAAAATGGAAAATGGTGAAATTAAGGGTGTATATTTTACCGGCGTTTATAAGGTAAACGTTTTGTATACCAAAGAGTTTAATGAGTCCAAAGACAAAGATGGTTTATGGTCTAACTTTATAAAAGGTAAAGCTGCATCTGCAACCGCTATAGTTTTAAGCAGGGAAAGAGTTTCTGAGGCAATGGATAATGCTGCAAAAAATGATATAACAGTTGCAGTTATAGCTAGTGATCCAAATGCAAGAAGTATTTCGTCATACATATTGCCAGCAATATCTACAATTTTGTTAATTGGCATTGGAATCATGTTTTTTATGGCAATGCGTGGTAAAGGCGGAGCTGGAGCAGCTTTTGACTTTGCAAAGACAGATGCTATTGTTGCTACAAAAGTTAAAGTTAGATTTGATGATGTAGCGGGTGCTGAAGAGGAAAAGGAAGAGTTAAAAGAAATTGTAGAGTTTTTAAAGCAACCCAAAAAGTTTAGAGATGTTGGAGCAAGAATCCCTAAAGGCGTTTTATTAGTAGGACAACCTGGAACAGGTAAGACCTTGTTTGCAAAAGCTGTTGCTGGGGAAGCAAACGTTCCTTTTTACAGCATAAGTGGTTCTGATTTTGTGGAAATGTTTGTAGGTGTTGGTGCAAGCCGTGTAAGAAATTTATTTAAACAAGCAAAAAGAACTCAACCTTGTATAGTATTTATAGATGAAATTGATGCTGTTGGACGAAGAAGAGGAGCTGGACTTGGTGGTGGAAACGACGAAAGAGAGCAAACACTTAATCAACTTTTAGTTCAAATGGATGGTTTCGATGAAAATGATGGAGTTGTAATAATGGCTGCAACAAATAGAGCTGACGTATTAGACCCCGCATTAATGAGACCTGGTAGATTTGATAGACAAGTTTATGTTCACATGCCAGATGTAAAAGGTAGAGAAGCAATATTTAAAGTGCACTCAAGAAATAAGCCATTAGCTAGTGAAGTCGATTTTAAAAACCTTGCAAGATTAACTTCAGGGTTTTCTGGAGCAGATATTGAAAATCTACTAAATGAAGCTGCGATTTTTGCTGCAAGAGATGATAGAAAAGTTATCTTCATGAAAGATATTTTAGAAGGTATTAACAAGGTTATTGCAGGACCTCAAAAGAAGTCTAGAGTAGTTACTGAAAGAGATAAAAAGATTACCGCATATCATGAAGCTGGTCATGCATTAGTTGGACGCTTTATGAAAAATAGTGATGCTATTCAAGAAGTTTCAATTATTCCAAGAGGTGCAGCTGCAGGATATACTATTTCAAGACCTAAAACAGACGATAGTCATGTAACTTTCAATTATTTGGTTGATACAATTGCCATGACTTTAGGTGGAAGAGCTGCAGAAGAGATTGTTTTTGAAGATATTTCAACAGGAGCTTCTCAAGATATTAAGCAAGCAACCGCAATGGCAAGAAATATGGTTGTTGAATGGGGAATGTCTCCCAAACTACCAAATACGTATTTTGGTGGCGAAGGTGAGGTTTTTATAGGCAGAGATTTCCAAACCCAAACTGGATATTCTGAAGAAATTGCAGCAATTATTGATAATGAAATTAGAAGAATAATAGATGAAAACTATGTAAGGGCAAAAACTTGCTTAATTGAAAATCGTAAAGTTTTAGATGATATGGTAGATTTATTGTTTAAGCACGAAACAATTTATGGTGATGAAGTAGATATGCTAATTGCTGGAAAGACCGTAGAAGAGGTTTCTGAAAAAATAACTCAAAAGCAAGAAGAGAGAGATAAAGAAGCTGAAAGGATTAAAAAGGAAGCTGAGGAAGAAGCTAAAAAGAAGGAAGCTTTAGAAGCAATAAAGGCAATTGCTACACAAGAAAATCTTAATATAAAAACCCCTGAAGGTGATGTAAATATTAAGTTTGTTGATGCTCCTATGCCAAAAGACTTTAAGCCAGATCCACTAGATAAAACAATTTATATTTTTAAGACTGAAAACGGCAAAAAGGAAGAAAAGCCTCAAAGTAAAGTTGTAAAAGTAGAAGAACCAAAGCCTGATGTAAAATTAGAAGACACCACTCCAAAAGCTGATGAAAAGGTTAAACCAAAAACTCAAGAAGAATCAGTTAAAGAAGCAAAGGTGGTTGATGCGACATCCAAAGAAGAAGGCACTTCAAAAGCTGATGAAAAGGCCAAGCCAAAAACCCAAGAAGAATCAGTTAAAGAAGTAAAGGCTGATGTGGCATCTAAAAAGGAAGCTACTCCAAAAGGAGATATTGCACCTCAAGATAATACTAAAAAAGAAAAGACAGCTAGTGCATCAAAAGTGGAAACTAAAAAAGCTCCTGCTAAAAAAACATCAACTGAAAAAGATACAACAAAGAAGACAAAGACTACAACTAAAAAAGATGATGTAGATAAAAAATAATATTTGATGTTTACAAATGAAAGCTTATAAGACACATTAATCGCAATGTGTCTTTTTTCATAAGAGATGTATAAATGTTTGACAATCAATAATTAATCGTAATGTGCCTTTCTTTATATATTTAAGAGTGTCAGTTTTTATGTTAAAATTTATTAAAGTCAAGTTTAAAATGTGGAGGACAATATGTTAATCAATCTTAATGGGAAATGGTCTTTTAGAGAAGCTAGTTCAGATAAATGGTATGATGCAAATGTTCCTGGGTGCAATTATTTAGATTTATTAGATAACAATTTGATAGAAGATCCTTTTTATGGTCTAAATGAAAAAAAAGTTGCATTTGTAGGTGATAACGACTATGAATATAAAAGGACTTTTGTTTTGACAAAAAAAGATTTAGAAAAAGAGCTTATCATATATTTTGAAAGTTTAGATACCATAGCAGATATATATTTAAACAATATAAAAATTGGAAGCACAAAAAATGCGCATATTGAACATAACTTTGATATAACCACTCATGTTGTAGAGGGCGAAAATGAGCTTAGGATATATTTTTATTCTCCTGTAAAATATGTAAACGAAAAACAAAAAATTTGTCCTATTCCTAGAAATAGTGTAGCATCGACTAGTCGTACGCATATAAGAAAACCACAATATCATTTTGATTGGGATTGGGGTCCGTATCTTCCACCATCTGGAATTTCAGGAAATGCCTATATAAAAGAAAAAAGGGCTGCCAATATTTTAGATGCGCATATTAAACAAAGTCACGATGAAGGTAAAGTGACATTAAATGTTGAAGTTGAAACTGATTTTAATGAGAGTTTAAAAGGAGCAAGTCTTGAGCTTAAGGTGTTATCACCAGATGGAGAAAGTAAAACTCTAATAAAGCCATTAGACACGCATATAACTTTTGAAATGGAAATATCAAATCCAAAGTTATGGTGGACTGCCGAATTATCTAATAAACAAAAACAACCTTTATATACCATATCAGTATCTATAAAGACTGATGAAGCTACAATAGATATAGTGGAGAAAAAGATAGGGTTAAGGACAATTGTTTTAAATCAAGCTAAAGATGAATATGGTAGGAATTTTCAGTTTGTTTTAAATGGTGTCCCAATATTTGCAAAAGGCGCAAATTGGATTCCTGCTGATAGTTTTATCACAAGGGTAACTAAAGATAAATTAGAGTGGTATATACAAACTGCAGTAAAATCAAATTTTAATATCATTAGAGTTTGGGGTGGTGGTTTTTATGCAAGTGAGGATTTCTATGATCTTTGTGATAAGTATGGGATATTAGTATGGCAAGATTTTATGTATGCATGTCATCCATATCCATTTTTCTTTGAAGATTTTACAGATAATGCTATTGCTGAAGCTGGAGCTATAATTAAAAGAATAAGGCATCGTGCAAGCTTAGCATTGCTTTGTGGAAATAACGAGATTGAATTATTGTCTCTTGCTTGGATAGATAAAAGAGAGTTTATTAAATGGACTGAAATTTTCTTCTATCAAAAACTACACGATGTTATTTCTAAATTGTGCCCATATATTTCATATATTCCAAGCTCCCCAATTGGTCATAAGTATAATAAAGGAACATCTGCAGATAATGTTGGAAATACTCATTTGTGGGCTGTTTGGCATGGCTTGCAGCCAATGACTTATTATAGAAAAAGGCTAACTAGATTTTGCAGTGAATTTGGTTTTGAGAGCCTTCCAGATATTAAAACTATTAATTCTTTTGCGACTGAAAAAGACTTTTCTTTAACGAGTGAAGTATTCAATAGTCACCAAAAATGTCCTAGCGGAAATATGAGAATAGCATATTATATTGCTTCAAGATTTAGACTTCCTAAAGATTTTTTAGACTATATTTATCTTTCAAATATTTGTCAGTTAGAGTGTATACAAGATGCTACTGAGCATTGGAGAAGAAATAAAGGTAGGTGTAATGGCTCAATTTTTTGGCAATTTAATGATTGTTGGCCAGTTGTTTCTTGGTCTAGTGTAGACTATTATGGGAATTACAAGGCTTTACAGTATGGTGCAAAAAACTTTTTTGCACCTCAAATGATATCAATTGAAAATGAGAAAAAATATCTAGATATATACATTGTCAACGATCTTTTAACTAACTTAAATGCAAAAGTTAAATATGCGCTTTATGATTTTGATGGAAATATGCTTTTTGAAGAGGAAGAAGCTAATATGGTTCCAGCAAATGCTTCTATAAAAGTTAAGAAATTTTGGTTAGAAAAATTTAAAAAGTTTAATTTATCTAAATGTGTTTTTGTAGCAGAATTATATGAAAATGATAAGCTTCTTAGCCGTAAAACATGCCTGTTTAAAAAAGAAAAAGACTTGAATTTGCCAAAAGCAAATATATCTATATCTGTGTCTATAGAAAAAGATATAGCAACATATACTTTAACTACTAATAAATTTGCAAGGCTTACATGTATTTCTTCAAAAACAAATACAAATCCGTTTAGTGACAATTATTTTGATTTAATTCCTGGTGAAACAAAGGTCATTTCTCAAAAATTAGATAAGACATATACAATTGAGGAATTATTAAAAGAAACTTCCATCACTTCGGTATCTGATATTAAGCCAAAAAATTCAAAATTAGGTGATTTGATAGTAAGGGGAAAGGTTTTCTTAAGACCAGTAAACTTTTTCTCATGGATGTATTATAACACTATGTCTACAGAAGTTAATTTAGAGGAATAAGTTAAAAAACTAAAATAATGTTGTAATTTTAAAGGGGCTGTTAAGAAATATTGAAATAACTACAACATATAAATAGCTAATGTCAAAATAACACTTCTCTAAATGTGTTTGTGTTTCGACAACAAAAAAGCTGTTAAGATTTTTTTGAGTTTCTTAACAGCCCCTTTATTTTATTCTAGAGTTTTATATATTTTTATAAGTTCGTAGTCTTCATCTACTGTTATTTTAATGTTTTTCTTATCACCTTCAACAAATCCAACTTTAAATCCATGTTTATGAAATAAAGAACATGTATCCATATTTCCATCAAAATCCTCTCTAGATAATTTAGACATTAAATTTAAATATGATGATACTTTAAATGTTTGGGGAGTTTGAGCAAGAAAAACACTATATCTATCAATAGTATCAAAAACTTCTTTTTTATCATTTGAAATATATACACTATCCACAACTCCTATAGCAGTTCCAGTGCAATCATATTTTCTAGCTTCCATAATGTTTTGAAGTATTATGTCTTTTTTAACTAAAGGTCTTGCTGCATCGTGTGTGATAATAAAATCATCATCTTTTGCTTTTAATGTATTGGTTGCAAAGTTTACCATCTTTGCAATAGTTTGATTTCTTGAAGCCCCTCCTTCAATTACAAAAACATTAACATTAGGGCAAAACTCTTCAAGTATCTTCAAGGTTTTTTCTATATTATCTTTTTGAACAGCTACAATAATATGAGAAATTTCTTCAATATCAAATGCGTTAACACAGTGAGCTATTACTGGAATGCCAGCAAGAGGTAAAAACTGTTTATCCTCCACTTTTAAATCCATTCTAGTTCCAAAGCCTGCTGCAGCTATACAAGCTATATTCATCTTATTTAATCTCCCAATATTATATCTTTAGATTCCCAAATTAACTATATTCTATTTTTTAAATTAAGCCTTTTTAATAAAGCCATTAAAGTTTGCAATAGCTATAATTTCATCTTTATCATCATATACCAAAACTTTACAATAAATATTTCTTGCAGTTTTTTCAATTAGTGTTGCTTTTGCATATATATATTTATTTTCTTTACGCCCAGGTTTTACATATGAAATGTTACCAATTTGAGTAACGGTAACGGGGGCAATATAATTTGTGTAAACTGCAAATGTAAAATCTGCAAGAGTATATATTAATCCGCCTTGAATTGAGCCATCTCCATTGAGACTATTTTCACCAATTGCACCTTTGCATATAGCAAAATTTTCGTTAGCTTCTACAATTTCTATTTTGTTATAAATAGCATAAGTATCTCCACTAAAAAATTCTACTAGCTTTTGAAATTTTGGATCTTTGTTCATTTCTATCTTTCCTCGTATCATAATTTTTAAAATTAACCAATTATAAATGGCTATAACATTATTTTGTATTTATCTTCTTGAATCTTACTTCATTTACTTAATTGTAATTATATCACTTACTGAAACAATATTGTAATGTATCTATTAAGTTATAAAATTAAAAGGACTGTTAAGAAGCTCAAAAAAATCTTAACAGCTTTTTTGTTGTCGAAACACAAACGCATTTAGAGAAGTGCTATTTTGGGATTAGCTATTTATATGTTGTAGTTATTTAAACGTTTTTTAACAGCTCCTGTACTTTACAATTGTAATGTGTTCTATATTTGCATTTGAGATTACTAGGTAAAATATATATAATATTTACAGTATTTAAAAATCAGAGGCAATATAACATGAAGAAAAATTCAACAGTAGTTATAATTGGTGATAGCATATCAGATGTTAAATTCAATAGAAGAGTTCTACACTTAAAAGCACATCCAGCATATCCTAAGCAAGTTAAAAATAGATTAGCAAAAGAATATAATGCAAAGTTTATCTTTTCAGGCATTGCAAGTGATCGCATCTACCATGTATATGATAGATTTACAAAAGATTGCTTCCTCCATAACCCAGACTACATTGTAATGCTCATTGGTGTTAATGATGCATGGCAAAATTTCAAAAAAGAAGATTATCAAAACAATCTAGAAGTAGTAAGAGCCTCCAAACCATGTTTTAGAGAAATTTTAAGAAGGATTAAAGATGAAATGCCAAAATGCAAACTAATAACTTTACTTCCTTTTTTGATTGATACCATTCCAGAGAAAAGACCTTTTGTGCCATTTCTAGAAGACATTAGGGCTATGGAATTAACTCTTCTAAAAGAATTCGGATTTGATAACATAATCGATTTGCAACAAGTATTCAATGATGCATACAAGACTTATACACCAAAAGACCTCGCTTTTGATGGAGTCCACCCAACAAAACTAGGTCATTCAATAATAGCTGACAAAGTTATCAAAACTTTAATTGAGATTGATTAATTTAATATTTTATTAGTGGTTTATTAAAAATTTTTGATTTTCCACACTTTTATTCGTCAATTTCTTCATAATAATATGAAGAATTAATCGATTTCTTTATAAGCTCAAGATTATTGATGTTTGTTGTCAGAGCTGATTTTAAAAGAGATAATCGGGAATATATTTTCAGCACTTTTATGTATCGCTTTTAAGTAAATATTCATTTTTATTTATTTTACTCTGATTTGCACATCTGCCTAATTTTTTTAATCATTAATTAATATATTTGTGGATTTGTTTTAGATCTTTAATTATTCCAACTCCAATATTACTAATAAAGCCACTTTTAAAAAGCTCATAAGCCTTGATTTGCTTTCCATAAAAACAAAACTTCATTTTTAGTTTAAGCAGATATTTCGTATTGTGTTTTTAAGCTATTTAAAGAATTAAAGTCAATATATTGTTCTTTTTGTAATCGTCCAACAATAATTCCTGGATCAATTCCAATTGCATTTGCAAAGTTTATGATATTATTTTTGTTAAACTTATTTTCTCGAACAAATTGATCCCAATTTTTGTATGGAATTAATGTATCTCTAGCAAATTCGTCTGCTGAAATTTCATCAGTTTCACTTTGCTTACCCAAGTGTCCCAAAACTATATGACCAAATTCATGAAATAAGCTAAACCAAAAGCGATCTGCATATTTCCCTCTCACGGTCATGCCTAATACTATTTTAGGACCGTCATAAAATGTCGCTCCGTGTAGAAATGAGCCACCAATGTGAGGTAAGTAAACAATAGCAATCCCACAATCAGCCAATATTTTTTGAAGTTTTTTAGAAAACTCCTCAGGGTTCATTTGTGTCATGTTTCTTATGTTTTGTAGGTTGTTTTCTAATTTTTTAATGTTTATTGGGGCAACCGTTTCTTTCCTTGCTTCAATTTTAGCCTTTTGTGCCCATGCTAGAAGGGTGTAATCGCTGCTTCGATTTTCTCCTAATTTTCGAAAATTAACATTGTTAATGGGAGACTCTTTTAATAAATCTAATCTAACAACTTCAAAAAATTTTCTAAGATTAAACACCTTATCTGCGGGATTTTTTTCATCTGGAATCCAGTGATTTAGAACCATCTCTCGGTAAGGCATCTTTTTTGCAATTTCAAAATCTGCCATCAAATCATTCTCTTTTTGAACTTTTATTAGTTTTTCTCTGTAGATGTGTTCAAGTTTACTCCAAAAGTTTGCTGGCAATCCAAGGACCATTTCAAGACGTATGGCAACATCAGTTGTTAGTTGGACTTCTCCATTAATTAATTTACTTATATGCTTTTCAGACATATCCATCCTAAGGGCAAATTCTTTTTGGCTTATCCCTCGATCAATCAACTGTTCTTTTATAGTTTCACCAGGTGGTGTTGCAACATAAGTTTTACTCCTCATAATAACTTCCTCCTTTACTTTGTTTTATTAATGATAATCTACAATTTCTATTATATTAGCAATTTGAATTTCAGAGCCAATTTTTATGAATACTAATCTTTTAGGATGAATTAAATCAACGGCATATTGATTTTTTCGGCTACCTTTGAGAGGATGACATCTGCCAATCTTAAACTGAATCATTTGTTCGACATTATCGGCAGCTTTAATTTCATCAATGCGTTGCTGAATTTTACCAGCCATATCATATCCATATTTCTTGCTCGCGACATTTGCATTTGTGCAAACTTTCTCAATGCTCTTACTTTTATATGTGATTTTCAAGTCAAAACTCCTAGCATTATTTACCTCTCAGGTAAATTTATTATAGCTTTATAAAATTTGTTTGTCAATAAAAAGATTTACCTCTCAGGTAAATTTTAATAAAAGTTATTGTGATGTTTTGTTGATGATTTTCATTTACGACAAAATTTTGTCGTAAATGATTTTGTCGTAAATGTCGTAAATATAAATTTAATTGTTTTTTGGATATTTCCAAATAAAAATGCCTCTTAACATTTAAGTCAAAAGGCATTAATTTGCATATTAATAAAATGTGCAACTCATTATTTTATTGTTATATTAATTTTGCCTGCCGTAGTTCTAAGTTTACAAAGACCGCCTTCGCTTGATTGGGGAACGCTTACAGTTCCAGCTTCACTTTCAGCATCAAATATTTTGTTAGTTAATAATGTTCCTGTTATATTTCCAGTTGTTGCTTTAGCATTTAAAGTTTGAGCATCTGAATTTTCAAAAGTTATATGTCCAGTCGTTGTTTCAGCAGTGATATTTTCTTCAGTAATTACATTTGTTAATTTTATATTACCAGTTGTTGTCGCCATTTCAATGTTTTTGCTTTTTACGTCATTTAGTTCAACATTGCCAGTTGTAACCTCAATATCAATTTTGCCTAAGACATTTAAATGATTTAATTTTACTTTTCCAGTTGTTGTTTCAATTTGCATATTTTTAGCATTGGCATTATTAACTTCTACTTTTCCAGTTGTTGTTTCAACTTGTATTAAATCTGTAACATTAGAGTTTATTTCAACATTGCCAGTAGTTACATCTACAGATATGCTATTAAAATTAAATTCTTTAGCAGATAATATCTTTCCAGTTGTTGACTTTGCAATTAAATTTCCATATGTTGCAGCTGGTAAATATACGGTGACTGTGGTTCTTTTAAAAGAAAAATTAAAAATCTTTTCATAAAATTTGCGAGTGTCTATTTCTTTTATTATTAATGCATTATCAGAGACACTGACTTCGTTATATACTTTTTCTTTTTCAACACAAACTACTTTTATATCACCATCTTCAGAAACTTTAAATTCTAAGTCGGACATTATTAAATCAACATTTAGATTGCTAAACGATTCGCTCATTTCGTGAGTTTTTGTAGTTAAAACATTGCTTTTTTTAGTGTTAATTAAACCAATAGTCAAAAATATTGCTCCAACGATGAGAGCAATGATACCAACAGCTATTAATATTTTTGTAAGTATTTTCATATTATTTTCTCGTAATAGTAATGTTTTGGAATTTAACCAGTAAAAATGGTTAGAACATTACTTTAATTGTACAAATAAAAAAAATAAAAGTGCTAGATTTTTAGAGCAACTCTTTTACGAATATATGAGATATGTTGCTATATTTTAATTTATGTAGATTTAGTTGTTTGTTTATATTTTTAATTAAGAGTGAGCTAATCTAAATTGCCGTTAGGTATTGCGACGTTCGTTAATATATTTGCGACAAAAGTGCGACAAAAGTGCGACAAAACATTGTCGCAAACGTTGTAAATGTAAATTTAATTGTTTTGGAATATCTTAGCTAAAAATATGGAGATAGGATAATTTGGTGTTACTTTTATTTGGTTTTATCATCCATACACATTTCTGTAATTTTTGGCATACTTAACATTGAAAAATTAGATGAGTTGATTCTATAAGTGTTGGTCCCGTCACCTTCTATTTGTTCTGGGTTGGTAAAATAGAGTTCGCTAATTCCTTTAACCTCTACTCCTAATAAACTTGTGATATTAATGTAAATCTTTATTTTTGAGAAAACATTGATGTCTTTTTTGTTGAAGAAGCAACTATCAATGGGAGTAATTAAGTTAATTATTACGTTGTTACGTTTGGTTTTTTCATTGTATAAGATAAAAGCTTTGCTTTCTTCCGATTTTGAGCCAGAAAAAAACTCATAAACTTCGTCTTCTCTTTCAAATTTTAATTTTGCAAAAGTAATGCTAGAAACCATCTTTCCTTCAAGAACGCGAAAAGGTATTTTTATAGAAACAAAGCTATATTTTGAAGGGTTTTGATACACATCTTCTTCTTTGGTGCTTTCTTCTGTCATATGAAATTCCATAGAGCGACGACGAACAAGCCTATCAATGTATCTTGAAGATTCATCATAAATTAACATGCGATCCATAAATTCAATAATAGAATAGTTAGAGGAGGCAAATTGTAGCTCACGGAATAATTCTCCTCTTCGGTTATTGTCATCATTGATTTTACTAACAGTTCTATTATGTAAAAAAACTAGCAAACTAAATAATGTTGAAGAGCAAAAAGAAGAAAAAGCAACAAATAAAGTAGCTACACGAATACCAATAACGTGAAAGGCTTTATCTAAATAATCACCTAAGATTAGCAAAACTAGAGAAATAACAAAAACAACGGCACTTACTATAATCATGCCGACAATAATTTTATTGATGTTTTTGGGTCTCATTCTTTTTCTTTCCATAATTTTTACCCTTGTTGACACTTAAGCTTATAAATTTAGACTTTATTTATATCATTTGTTTCATTTGGTGGAGGTAAGGGGA
>JAAZJD010000004.1 GCA_012800525.1 Clostridiales bacterium | reverse complement strand
CTATATTTTAACTGTTTTCACAATAGAAGGCCGAAAATTCTAGTGTTTTGAATTTAAAATATTGTATTTGTTATGTTACTACATTTTAATTGTTGTCACAATTAGTGCAAAAATCTTTTCTTAATAAAATAACATACACTTACTCCTAAGTCTCTTGCTAGTAAAATTCGGTCGAGCTTATCATTATTAACAAAATAATAAATAATTTAAAATAACAATTAAATTAATGTAAAAATATGTATTTTGTTGTATCATAATAGTAAGGCAAAATTAAATTTAGAAAACGGGGGAGAAAATGAATACATCTAGGATATTTTTCAAAATAAGTGATGTTATTATGCATCCATTAAGAAATTATAAGCGCTATCCAAGGGTAACAAGGATTAGAAACATAGTGTATGATACGAAATATGGCGATAATATAAATATGCTAGATATATATTTTCGGAATGATATCAAAGACAAGTACCCAGTGCTTTTTAATATTCATGGTGGTGGTTTTGTTAGAGGTGGGAAAAAATATAGAAGTGGTATTGCAAGGCGTTTTGCCGATCAAGGTTGGTTTGTAGTTAATATTAGTTATAGAACTGCACCTTTAGGAAGATTTCCTGCAGCTACTGAAGATGCTATAAATGCTTTAAATTTTGTAAATGGCTTAGCTGAGCAACATAATTTAGATTTATCAAAACTTGTCATAATGGGTGATAGTGCAGGTGGTTATTATGCAGCACATTTAGTTAGTGCGATTTATAATGAAGAATTGAGAAAATCTCTGGAACTTCCAGAATATACGGGAGTAAAACCTAGAGCATTGCTATCTTTTTATGCTCCTTTTGATTTGTTAAAGTGTTTCAAAAGACCAACGCCTTTGGGAATCGCTGTTAATGTCACAAATTGTGTGTTTGATACAGAGTATAAAAATAGCGAGGAAATGGAACATGATTTTCCATATGAGCAATGGCAGGTTAATGTAGTTTCTAATGTAAATAAAGATTGGCCAGAAGTCTTTATTGTTGAAGCAAAGAAAGATGCTTTTTGTGGTGATCAAGCAGCAGCTATGGTTGAAGCTTTAAAAGAAAATGGTGTTGAAAATCATCTATATATTGCAAGTCGTAAAGGTGATGCGCATTGTACTCATCTACTTCCATTTATGCCAGCCAACAAGTACCTTTATGCTGAAGTTGATAAATTTATGAATAAAATTAAAAATGAAAAAACTGACCAAAATTAGTAATATTTTCTTTCAATAATTTTCTATAAAATTAAATATTCTTTTCTGTTTTGTGTATATGTATTGCTAGACAAAAAATATGTATTTTGGCACAATTTGTATTGTTGATTACCTTTTAATATAAAAAGTTAATATTATAGTTTTGTGTTTTTAATGAGAGGCTAAAATTTAATGTGGAAAAACATTTTGTCACATCTTAAGGAAAATAAAATATATGCTATTTTATCACCTATTTTTATTACCATCGAAGCTGTTGGTGGTGTAGTAATTCCTTTTTTGATGGGCAAACTAGTTGACGAAGGTGTTGCTACAGGTAATATGCAAGCTGTTTGGACATATGGCGGTTATATGACTTTAGTGGTTTTCATTTCACTCTTTTTAGCTTTATTTAATGTAAAAATTAGTGGTAAGGCTGTAATAGGTCTTTCTAAAAATTTGAGACAAGCATATTTTGAAAAAATACAAAAATTTTCTTTTTCAACTATAGATAGATTTTCTACTGGTAGCTTAATAACAAGGGTTACAACAGACATTACCTTTATACAAAATGCTTTTTTTTTGATGATAAGGCTTGCATTTAGAGCTCCTGTTATTTTGGTGTTAAGCATTATTATGACTATGACAATTAGTCCTAAACTTGGTATTTTATTTATTGTAATCATCCCAGCAATGTATATATTTGTAATGATGATGATGAGAATAGTTATGCCATTTTTTATTCGTATGTTTAGAAAGATTGACGGCATGAATGTACGAGTACAAGAAAAACTTACAGGAATAAGGGTGGTAAAAACTTTTGTAAGGGAAAGCTATGAATCAAAGACTTTTGAAGAGGTTGCAACCGATGTTATGCATACTCAAAAAAAGGCGGAAAAATTTATTGTATATCTAGAGCCTCTAGCTCAAGTAGTTGGATATACGGTGGCAATATTTGCTGTATGGGCTGGAGGAATGCAATTACTTGGTGGTAGCATTAGTGCTGGTGAATTAACAAGCTTTATATCATATTCATCTTTTGCTTTAACATCATCTATGCTGATTATGTTGGCTTTTGGGCAAATTATAATGGCTTCAGCTCCAATAAGAAGGGTGAGCCAAGTTTTAGATCAAGAACCAGAGGTGTTAGATGAGTCGCATCTTTTAGATCATGTCATAGAAAAAGGTGAAATCGAGTTTGTTGATGTTTCTTTTGCATATGAATTGAAAGAAAAGTTTGATGATGGATTAAAGCCTAAAATGCCATTTAGCAGAAAGAAGAAAAAGCCTCAATTTGAAATCTCAAAAAATGCTAAGGTAGAAGACAAAACATCTAAAACAGTTTTGAAAAATATTAATTTAAAAGTACAAGCTGGTGAAACAATTGGAATTTTAGGCGCAACTGGTTCAGGAAAATCTACTCTCGCTCAATTAGTTCCAAGATTGTATAAAGTAAATGATGGCAAAGTTTTAATAGATGGTATCGATATTAATGAATATAAGATTAAAAATTTGCGCCAAGGTGTATCGATGGTTTTACAAAAGAATGTTTTGTTTTCAGGAACAATAAAAGAAAACTTGCTTTGGGGAAATGAAAGTGCTACTGATGAGCAAATAAAGGAAGCTTGCCAAAAGGCTCAAGCTGATGATTTTATAGAATCATTTGACGATGGTTATGATCATGTTTTAGAGCAAGGTGCAAGCAATTTGTCAGGCGGGCAAAAGCAACGTTTATGTATCGCAAGAGCTTTACTGAAGGAGCCTAAAATTCTAATTCTTGATGATAGCACTAGTGCTGTGGACATGTCTACAGAATCTAAAATAAGAAAGGGAATTAAAGAGGCTTATGAAGACACAACGGTAATAATAATTGCTCAAAGAATTTCTAGTGTTGTTGATGCAGATAAAATTGTTGTTATGAATAAAGGTGAAATTGATGCTATTGGTAAACATGAAGATTTAATTGCAAACAATAAAATTTATCAAGATGTGTATAGCTCACAAACGGAGGGGGTAATTAATGCGTAATAAAAATACCAACATGACAAAAACTCCAATGCAAACCCTATCACGTTTACTAAGGGACTTAAAGCCATTTAGATTTCAGCTAATAATTATTTTAGCAGCTAACATAATAAATGTAGTGGCTAGTGTGTTTGCTGCCTTACAAATGAGAAAAATACTTGAAAATATATTTGAACAAGCAGATATTGGAACTGCAGACGCTACTCAAATTGCATCTTTAGCTTGGGTGCTAATAGCGTTTTTTGTAATAACAATCTTAACTCGCTTTATTATGTCTAGACTACTAATGAATGTTTCTGTAGGTACTATGAAGAATATAAGAGTGAAAATGTATAATCATATGCTCACTTTACCAATCAAATATTTTGATGAAAATAAAACAGGCGACATAATGTCAAGATATACAAACGACGTTTCAACTCTTAGACATATGATAAGTACTGCATTTCCTGAATTAGTTACTTCAATCCTCAATGTTATAACTGCAATAACTACAATGCTAATTATAAGTCCATTACTTAGCATTTCATCTGTGTTGATGTTAGCTGTAATGTTAGTTATTGTGCTTGTAATGTCATCTAAGGTTAGAAAATATTTTAGAGCACAACAGGCGGAAATTGGTCAGACCAATGCATATGCAGAAGAATATATTGAAGGACAAAAAGTAGTTAGAGTTTTTTGTCATGAAGATAAAGTGTCTGAAAAGTTTTCAGAAATTAATAGTCGTTATGCTAGAGCCTCATACAAGGCGGAAACCATATCGATATCTCTATATCCGCTGATAGGAAACTTATCATATTTTACATATACTCTAATAGCGGTATTTGGAGCTTTGCTAATTTCTAAGGGTTATTTAGGATCTTTTGCTGCAGCAACTGCAACTTTAATAACATTTTTGCAATTATCTTCTCAGTTATCTAGACCACTTGTAAATGCCTCTAATCAATATAACAGTGTTTTGACGGGTCTTGCTGGTGCTGAAAGAATATACAATTTAATTGGACAAAAACCTGAAAAAGATGAGGGCGATATCCGACTTGTCAATATAATATTAGATGAAGATGGAAAAATTACTACTTGTGATAAGTGTACTAAAAAATGGGCATGGCAAAAACCTTTAGCAAATGGGGAGTTTGAATATACCTTGTTAAAAGGCGATGTTAGATTTTATGGTGTTAGATTTTGCTATGAAGAAAATCAGCCAGTTTTAAATAGAATTGATTTATATGCAAAGCCGGAACAAAAAATAGCATTTGTTGGTTCAACAGGTGCTGGCAAAACCACTATTACAAATTTAATTAACCGTTTTTATGATATTCCATTTGGTTCAATTAAATATGATGGCATTGATATAAAAGACATTAGAAAAGATGATCTTAGAAGGTCACTTGCAATGGTCTTGCAAGACACTCATCTATTTGAGGGGACAATCAAAGATAATATTAAATATGGTAAACTTGAAGCTAGCGATGAAGAAGTATATGAAGCAGCAAAGCTTGCAAATGCAGATGAGTTTATACAAATGTTACCAGATGGTTATGAAACAATGATAAGTGCGACTAGCGATAATTTATCTCAAGGACAAAGGCAAATGATATCTATTGCAAGAGCTGCTATTGCAGATGCTCCGGTGGTTATTTTAGATGAAGCAACAAGTTCTATTGATACAAGAACAGAAAAACTTATACAAGCAAGTATGGATAGACTAATGCATGGAAGAACAACTTTTGTAATTGCACATAGATTATCAACAATAAAAAATGCAGACGCTATTATTGTTTTGGAAAATGGAGAGATTATTGAAAGAGGAAATCATGATAATTTAATCAAACAAAAGGGCCGATATTATCGTTTATATACAGGAAAAGAAGAATTAAAATAAGGCGATTAAACACTGTAAAATGCAGTGTTTTTTATTTGAAAATCTTAAGTCTATGTTGACTAATAATTTTCATAGATATAATATTAATATATAAAGTTTTACTTAAGAAAATGCAATTTTGCAAATAAAAATTACGCAAGGATTGGCGTAGAATAATCCAAATAGAAATTATGAAAAAAAAGACAATAATATTATTTATAGCAGTAACTCTACTTTTAGTGCTTTCACTTAGCGCTTGTGGTTTGTTTGGTGGACCTCAGGCAGAACAAGAAATAGTAATCTTATATGACACTCAAGGTGGAACCCCAATTTCTTCTACAAAACTACCACGTTCTCAAATTACAGCAGAATTTATTGCAAGCCAAGAAACTACAAAAGAAGGATTCGATGTAGATTATTGGTATGTTTTAAATAATGGAAAAAGAGATAAAAACATTTCTAATTATCTAAAACAAACAACCCTTCCAGACACAATAAAGGTAGGGGTGGTTTGGAAAGTAAAAATATTAACTGTTACAGTTAGCCAAAATTTAGATACAGCAGAGGCAAAATTTGCAGTTAAAGTTGCAGGTGAAAAACAAACAGAAGTCGCAAATCCTTTTACAGTAGAAGTTGAATATGATCAATCAGTTGAAGTTATTGTTGATGACATATATTCTGTAGAGGGGCTTGGTGATTTTACTTTCGTAAATTGGGAAATTTATACACCTTTGAAAGAGATAGACGAAGGTGGCGAATGCTCAATTGAAAATGTAAAGACAAATGTTGATTTTATAGCTGTTTGGAAATCTCCAAAAGAAATAGATATTGATTTTTATAACAATATTGAAACCACTGAAACACCAGAAACAAAATCTTTAGGTGTAGGGCTAACTCATACAGTAACTCATACTAACACAAAGGTAGGCTCTATGTTTGATGGTTGGTGCACAACAAAAGATGATCCAACAACAAAAATTAGCGATAGCAATGGCTATATTACTTCTTTCCCCAAAACAGATACGCCTGAAAATACTCCAGTTTATGCTCATTGGGAAAGTAGTATTAGTGTAAGTTATTCCGTAAATTCAGAAGATGAAATTGTAGTTACTGGAATAAACCCTTCATATATAATGAAGGGAATAAAGAGAATATATATTCCATCTAAAATTGCAAGTCAAACAGTTTCAGAAATTGCAGATGATGCATTTAAGAATTTATCTCAAGATTATGATGTAATTATTCCGTATACTATTGATACAGTTTCTGCATCAGCTTTTGAAAATTATCAAGGCAATATTTATTTTGATATGGCAAGTAATTATAATCTAATTTCTCCATTAAGATTTTCCCCATCACATAATATATATGTCCATGCCACCAATGTAGATAAAGTTACTTCTGTTAATGAATTTAAAAATAGTTATAGGTCGGGAACAGCAAGCTTAATAGATGGAGCTTTTATTAATTACTTTGGGGAAATCGTTACTGATTATACTAATAATTTAGACAAAATAAGTCTATGGCATAGGTATTCTATAGAATTTACTTTAGAAAATGATATCGCATTAAATTGTGCAGGTTATCCAAGTTTTAACTTTAATAAAGTTATGGATGATTTAAATAAATTGTCTGTTACAGTTATTGCAAACGATACAGCAAGAGGAGGTTCTAGTTGGTCTGGCTTAGGAAAAACAATGAAAATTCCAAAACAAACCTTAAAAACTACAAAAAGAGTTGCTGAAGAGAAGACGCCAGGTGCAGATAGACAAGATCAAGTAATAGATTTGTTGTATGAAGAAGGCGATTTTAGCGATATAGATAAATATTTGCCAATTGAGTTTTTACCAGAAATTCCAGTATTTAATTCTGAGCAAGCTATGCGTGTTGTTCAAGAAGGATATCAACCTCTATTTATTTCTAAAACTGATGGAGCTCCTAGAAACTATTCAACGTGGGCAAAAGAAGCTTATGATGCGGCTATAAGCACTGTTAAAAAGATTACGAGTGAAGAAATGACTGCATTTGAGAAAATTAATGCAATTCATGATTGGATAGTAGTGAATAATATTTACGATTCAACGCTATTAGATTATTTTAAAAATTATACTTCAGATCAAATATCTCATTTTAGAGGTTTCTATCTAGAGGGTGTATTGCTTGATGGTAGAGGAGTATGTGATAGTATTTCAAAAACTTTCCTTGTAATGACAAGAGCTGCAGGAATTGAAACCATTAAGGTGGAAGGCACGTCACTTGGTGGGGGTGGTGGTACTGGTGTTGCTCATGCTTGGAATAAAGTTAAAGTTAAGGATAAATGGTATGTCGTTGACGTTACAGGAAATGACCCAATCATAAGTGATGATGGTGGCGCTTTGAATGGTGGAAAGAGTATAGAAATATTAAAGCATACTTACTATTTAGTACCAAATAGTGATAAACTATTACAAAAGAAAAATGTTGAAAAAGAAGGTATGGGGTATCCTGTTGCAACTGGAAACTATGACTATTTTGGAAATAAAACCTATGACGGAGTTCGCTCAATTAAAGTTAATAGTACACAAGAATTAGAAGATTATTTAAATTGGGTTAAAGCAAAGAAACAAAGAGAAACAGGAAAATTATATTCAATAGAAGTTTATGTTGCAAGTTCTCTAATTGATGCATCAGATATTGCAAGGGCTGTATTTAAATCAGAATATCTCAATCGTTATATAGGCGATCCAAAAGGACATTGTGTTTTATTTATACGAAAGAAATAAGATATAACCTGTATAAAATCAAAACTGAAACCACCAATTAGCTTGGTGGTTTTTATATTATGGTATATTATTTATAAAGATAAAATGAGTAAACAAATTATACAACCAAACAAATATATCGAATTAGATATTAGGGATTTAGGCGCAAATGGAGAGGGTATCGGTGAATATGAAGGATACACGGTTTTTGTGCCTTTTGCTTTGCCAAGTGAAAGAGTGAAAGTTAAAGTAGAACATATAAAGAAAAATCTTGTATTTGCTAAGCTTGTAGACGTTATATCAAAATCTAAAAGTAGGCAGGAAGTTCTTTGCAATAGATTTGCAAAATGTGGTGGTTGTGATTTGTTGCACTTAAGCTATGAAGAACAACTTGAATATAAAAAGCAAATGTTGTCTACTTCTTTAAGCAAGATGATAGGTAAAGTTAGTGTTAATAAAACAGTTCCATCGATTCCAAGTATTAGATATAGAAATAAGATTCAAATTCCTTTTGGTAAAATTGGCGAAAGGGTAGTACTTGGATTTTATAAGCCTAAAACACATAGAATAGTATCCATAACCAAATGTTTTTTGCAAGATGAAGTTATCGACAAACTGTTAAATATTACCTTAGATTTTGCAAATGAAAATAATTTCAGCGTATATGAAAATGGGAAAGGCTTGTTGCGTTATCTAGTTGCAAGATATATAGATAATGGACTTTTTGTAACACTTGTAATAAATGCCAATTCCATCCCAAACATTAATAAATATTATGAAACACTAGTTGCAAATTTTAATAAAGTTTCTTTAACATTATGCATTAATAAAGCAAAAACAAATGTCATTTTATCTAATAAAATTGTTGAGATAAATTCTAATATTGAAAAAACCAACTATATGGGATTAAATATAGATGTTCACCCTCTATCCTTTTTGCAAGTTAACGACTATATTGCAGAAAAGATATATCAAAAGATAATTGCTTATGTCAAAGAAAGACAAGTTGAATGTGTCATTGACGCATATTCTGGCATAGGTCTTTTGGGTGCACTAATTTCAAAAAACTCAAATGCTAAAATTATAAACATTGATATTGTAAAAGAAGCAATTGATGATGCTAACAAGCTAGTTAAAATAAATTCTTTAAAAGGTAATATTGAAAATATTTGTGCTGATTCAAAAGATGTTTTACAACAAATCTTAGATAAAAATAAAACATTAAAAACTTTGCTTGTAGTTGATCCACCAAGAAAAGGACTATCAGATGAAGTTTCTAGTGTCATTAACAATTTAGATAGTAATCTAGATTTAGTTTACATATCTTGTAACCCAGCAACGCTTGCAAGAGATCTTTCAAGGCTTTCAAATTTTAATATTATTTCAATAACTCCATACGACATGTTTGCCCAAACATATCATATTGAAACTTTAGTTTTCTTTACAAAAAAATCCAAAATTTGATATTCATTTTTTCTATGTTATACTAGAAACACTTTGAATTTATATATGGAAATTCCATATAAAATGTTGAATGTAAATATAAAATTAATCAGTTTAGCACTGATTGTAGTTAAAGGAGACATTATGCCAATAAAAATAATCGAAGGTGATATTACAAAACTTAAAGTTGATGCCATCGTAAATGCCGCAAATAAAAGCTTATTAGGTGGTGGTGGAGTGGATGGAGCAATTCATGCTGCAGCAGGTAAACAGTTACTTGAAGAGTGCAAAACACTTGGTGGTTGCAAAACAGGTGATGCAAAAATTACAAAAGGCTATAACCTTCCTGCAAAATACATAATTCATACTATTGGACCGATTTGGTATGGCGGTGAAGATGGTGAAAAGGAGCTCCTTGAATCTTGCTATAAAAATTCTTTAGAATTAGCAAAATTATATAATTTTGAAAGCATAGCATTTCCACTTATTTCATCAGGTGCTTACGGATATCCCAAAGATCAAGCCCTGCAAGTTGCAATAGATACTATAAGTAGTTTCTTGCTTGAAAATGACATGATGGTCTATATTGTAGTTTTTGATAAGAGTGCATTCCAAATTAATCCAAAGCTATATGTCAATGTTAAGAAATACATTGTAGATTATGGAAATAAATATGAATTCGATGAAGATACGGCATCTGATGAGTTGGATTATGGGTTTGTCAGGGGAGACGGCTTTAGTTTCAAACAATGTAGAATTAATATATTTGAAGGATTAGATTTAAAAAATTTGACGTGTACTGATGATATGTTTGATGTTATAGATGAGAGCTTTTCTGAAATGCTTCTTCGTAAAATTGATGAGAAAGGGATGACTGATCCAGAATGTTATAAACGAGCAAATGTCGATAGAAAATTATTTTCTAAAATACGAAATAACAAACATTATCAACCAGCGAAACAGACTGCGGTTGCTTTTGCGATAGCATTAGAATTAGATTTGAAAGAAACGACAGAATTACTTAAAAAGGCTGGATTTGCACTTTCACATAGCAACAAGTTTGATTTAATTATTGAATATTTTATAAAAAATCGCGAGTACAATATTTATGAAATAAACCAAGTGTTATTTGCTTTTGACCAAAAATTATTAGGTGTGTAAATGTCGCTTTTGAGGCGACCTAAATAAAATATTTAACCTTTATAATTGTATTATAGATTGAAAAATCAAAATATAATTTGGAGGTAAAGCCATGAAAAAAGGTTTAACAGAGTTAGTATTTATACTTGACAAAAGCGGCTCAATGAGCGGGTTAGAAGATGATACAATTGGAGGTTTCAATTCGATGCTTGCAAAGCAAAAGAATTTAGATTGTAAGGTGTTGGTATCCACAGTGTTATTTAATGACACAAATGATGTAATTCATGATCGCGTAGATATCCATGAAGTTCAACCGATTACCAACGAAGAATACTTTGTTGGAGGGTGCACAGCGTTGCTTGATGCAGTTGGTGAATCAATAAAACATATTAGCAATATTCACAAGTACGCAAGGGAAGAGGATGTGCCAGAAAATACACTTTTTGTTATAACAACAGATGGTATGGAAAATGCTAGCCGTTCGTATAGCTATGAAGATGTAAAAAAACAAATTGAAGATAAAAAATCAAATGGTTGGGAATTTATATTTCTCGCTGCTAATATTGATGCTATAGAAGTTGGTAGTAGAATTGGTATACGCAGAGATAGAGTAGCAAATTACTATCATGACAAAGAAGGTGTCAAAGCTAGCTTTGAGGCCTTATCAAAAGTGTCAGAAGATGTAGCTCGTTATAAGCGAATTCGCCCTAATTGGGCAAAGGACACAAATGATGATATGAAGTCTAGAGGCAAAAAACCTAAAAAATAGTATTGTTATAGGATAATAAATTAATGTTAAAAAAGGGATGAGTTTTTTAAATTCATCCCTTGCTTTTTAGTAAGTCATATTGTGCTTTTGAAGTGTTATTTAGCTGCATTTAAATATTTTTCAACAAATGTAAAAAATGTTTCTTCATATAACTTAGGGTCTGTCATATGAGATTGTGCATGTCCTGCCTCTTTAACTATTAAAAGTTCTTTTTCACTAGGGCAAGCATCGTAGCATTGATTGACCATGAAAGTAGGGACAAAGACATCATTTTCTCCGTGAATAAACAAAATTGGTACTTTTGCATTAGCAACGGCTTTTAGTGGTGTTTCAGTGGTGAAATCATATTTAGCTTGATGAATGCACCATGATTCTACTAAGTTTAAAATAGGTTTTGCAGGAAGTTTAAATAGATTTTTTAATTGAAAACTAAATTCATCCCACACGCTTGTAAAGCCACAATCAGAAACAGCACAAACAACATTTTCTGGCAGATCTAATTCACTAAGATGCATGGTGGTCGCAGCACCCATTGAAACTCCGTATAAAATAATTTTTCCATTTGGAACTAATTTGTTAATTTCATCTATCCATTTACGAGTGTCGTGATAATCTAGCACACCAAAACCAATATATTCTCCTTCAGATTTTCCATGTGCACGGTGGTTTATCGTCATATAATTGTAATTTTTCTCTCTAAAAACAGGAAACATTCCAGAAAAATCACCCATCCCATCTGATTTATATCCATGTATGCAAAGTACAGTAATATCACTTTGAGTTGGAGCGGGAGTAAAGTATCCTTTTAACTTAAGTCCATCATCAGATAAGATTTCAAGTTCTTGTCTTTCAATATCTATGATTTTCTTAATGTTGGTTTTTACGTAATCAATAAATTCATTCATGGTAGTTCCCATTAGTTTTTCATACATCTTTACTTGTCCTTTAGGTAAAGATGGTACTGGTGAAGAATTTTGTTTTTTAGGACGCTTAAAAAAAGCATTAAACAGCAATTTGGTGCCTAAAAGTATAGCACCCAATGTTAAAGCAGATAAGCCAGTGATTATGGCACATATTGCTAAAGCGATAATTGTATTGTTCACAATTCCCTCCGTATTTGTTAAGACTTTATATTTTATATTATACAATAGTTTTGTATAAAAAAACTAAAAATTATAAAATTTTATTAAAGCCGATAATTTGTGTGCTTGTTTGAATATTTAAAAACATGTTAAATTATAATTACTGCGGAGGTATTTATGAAATATTTAATAGCTACAGACATACATGGTTCAATTAGGTGGTTTAATGAGCTTATGAAAGCCTATGAAAGAGAAAAACCAGATTTGTTAGTTTTATTAGGTGACTACTATTATCATGGTCCCCGTAATCCTTTTCCTAGTGAATATTCTCCAATTGATGTTGCAAACAAAATAATTGAACTTGGCGGAAAGGTAATATTAGTAAAGGGTAATTGCGATAGTGAAGTCGATGAAATGGTTACTGAAAGAGATTTTATATCAGAATATATCGTTGAAAGTAATGGTAAACGAGTTTTATTTACTCATGGACACAAAATAAGTGCATATAACCCGACACCCATTGCATACGATGCAGTGATTAATGGTCATTATCATATTAATGATGTTTCAGAAGTTGGCGTTTCAAAATACATTACCATAGCTTCAATATCTTTGCCAAAAGATGGACACCCAGGAAGCTATGGGGTTTTAGAAAAAGGCATAGTTACAATTAAAAGTTTAGATGGCAAAGATTTAAAAAAAGTTATTTTATAATATTGGATTGTCTTCATAGAGCATTTTTAAAAAGAGGTTTTGTTTTTTTTGTTGACACAAAGAATTTTATAGTGTAATATTAAATTATAATCATTCTAAAATGAGAGTGTTTATAAAGAGAAGGAAAGGAAAATGAATAATAAACAAATAGCAATTGAGAAATTAAAAAAATCTAATGTTAAACCCTCAATACAAAGGGTAACAATTTTGGAGTATCTTTTAGGAACTAAGATGCATCCAACAGTTGATCAAATCTATACCGATTTACTAACTGAAATACCAACTCTATCAAGGGCAACTGTATATAATACGGTAAATAAGCTAGTTGAAGTAGGTCTTGTAAGACAACTTAAAGATATAGATAAGAGTGAAGCAAGATATGATGCATGTTTAGAAACTCATGGACATTTCAAATGTGTGAAATGTGATAGTGTATATGATTTTAAGGTTTGTGATCGATTAGTTTTAGAAAAAGAGTTAGAAGGCTTCACGGTAGATTTGAAAACAATATATTTTCAAGGGACTTGTCCAAAGTGTCAAGACAAGTAAAATCCTTAAATGACATAAAATATCAAATTATAAAAATGTAAAAGGAGGACAGAAATATGATGGAAAATTTATATCCAATGCCAAAGATTGGCGAAGCAGCCCCAGCTTTTGAAGCTGTAACAACACAAGGGAATATCAAGTTCCCAGAAGATTATAAAGGAAAATGGGTAATCTTATTTTCGCATCCAGCAGATTTTACCCCAGTATGTACAACTGAATTTATGACATTTGCAAAAATGGCTGATGAATTTAAAGCACTTAATACTGAATTAATTGGATTATCTGTAGATTCGCTTTATGCACATATTGCATGGCTACGTAGAATTCAAGACCTTGAGTGGAAAGGGATGAAAAATATTAAAGTTGAGTTTCCATTAATTGAAGATATTAAAATGGAAGTTGCAAACAAATATGGAATGATACAACCAAAAACATCAACAACTCAAGCCGTTAGAGCTGTGTTTATAATTGATCCAAAGGCAGTAATTAGAGCAATTTTATATTATCCTCAATCAACAGGAAGAAATTTTGATGAAATCAAACGTATTATAATTGCTTTGCAAAATTCAGATGAAAATGGAATTGCAACACCAGCAGATTGGCAACCTGGCGATGATGTAATTGTGCCACCACCAGGAACATGTGGAAAGGCAAGTTCAAGAGTAGCCGATCCAGGAAAAGATACATATTGCTTAGATTGGTTCTTGTGCTTTAGAAAAGATAAAAAATAATATTCAAAAACAGTAGGGCTACAGAAAAAGTAGCCCTATTTAGTTGTTTAAAGGTTTTAATTTTAGTACAATTTAATTGAGCCTTTTGGCACGTGATTTGATTTTAATCCAAAACCTACAACTTAATATAAAATAAAAAATTAATAGCACTAATTGTTCAAAAATAAACGGATTAATGTTGCTAACCATTTGTATTGGTTAAATTTAAACAACATGTATATATGAGGTAAATATGAAATTACATAATGCAATTAGGTATGCCATAAAAAAGCATGAGAATCAAACAAGAAAAGGTAGTAAAATACCATATATTGTTCATCCTTTAGAAACAATGCAAATATTGTCTGCAAATACAACGGATCAAAATATCTTAATAGCGGGTGTTTTACATGATACTATAGAAGATCAAAATGTATCTTTTGATGAGTTAAAAGAAATTTTTGGTGAAGATGTTGCATGTTTAGTTAATGCAGTCAGTGAAGATAAATCAATTGAAGATTGGAAAGAAAGGAAAATTTTAGCTATTGAAGATATAAAAAAATCAAATAAAAGAGTTAAATTAATTGTTTGTGCTGATAAATTGTCTAATCTAAAAAGCATATATTATGATGTTTTAAAAGATGGAGAGCAAATGTTTTGTAAGTTTAACGCAGGCAATAGGGAAAATGTTGCTTGGTATTATAAGTCTATGATAGATGCTTGTTCTGAAATTAGCAGTTATTAATGTTATAAAAATTTGGTGGAATTATATAATAAAGTCTTTCCTAAAATAAATTAAGTTTTTAGATTAAATAATGCTTAATTATTAGTGTATAATGAGAATATAAATATTTTGAGAGGTTAGTTTGAAAGCTAATATAAAAGAAATTCATTTTGAAAATCAATTTAAAGTGATTCAGCTTTGTGACACTCACTTAGACGGAAAAACTTTTGAATTAAGTTTAGATGAAATTGATGCTATGTTAAAAATTATCAAGCCAGATTTAGCTGTTTTTACAGGAGATAATGTGGTTTTGGATTTAGAATTAGATGTATATGATGTAATTAATGCTTTGTTTTTAAAGCATAATGTTAAATGGCTTTTGTTATTAGGAAATCATGATGCTGAATTTACCTCAACTTCTCGAAAAGAAATTATAGAAAAATGTTCTAGCTTATCACATTGTGTTACAGCAAATAGTGAAAATAAAGGAAGGTATGGAGATACCATAATAAGACTTTTTTCAAATAAACAACTTGTAGCTGAAATAGTAGGCTTTGATTCAGGAGACTATCAAAAGGTTGGGTTTTGCAAAAAATATGCGAGTATTTTAGATGAGCAAGTAGATTGGTATAAGAAAAACACTATAAGTATGGCAAAATTTGTATATTTTCATATTCCCCAAAAAGAATTTCTTGATGCATTTAAAAATGGTAAAAAGGAACAATATATTCATGGTTTAATAAGAGAACATATGCTGCCATCGGGTAGAAAAAAGCCCTTTGTAAGTCCAGTTTCTGCAGGATTTAAGAGAAGTTCTTTTTTTAATGCGGCAAATGACGGCTCATTAAAAGCAATTTTTGTAGGGCACGATCATTTAAATGATGCAAACATTTTGTATAAAGGTGTGCATTTAGTTTATGGGCAAAAAACTTGTCGTGCTGGATATAATTGTGTAGAAAGAGGATTTAGTGATAATATGGGGACAACATTGCTTACGATAAATTGTGATGGCTCATTTGAAATTAGTCCAATTGAGTATGGCAATTTGGTTTTAGGTGAATATGAGTAAGAATTATGATTTGATAGTTATAGGTGGCGGTGCAAGTGGATGTGCTGCGGCAATTACAGCGGCTCGTAATGGTGTAAAAGTTTTAATACTTGAAAAAGAAGACAGGTTATTAAAAAAGGTAAGCTTAACAGGAAATGGGCAATGTAATCTTGCAAATTCAAACTCAATAATTGGAAGATTTAATTCAAGTTTTCCAAATAGAGTTTTCGATACCGTGTCACTTGAAAGAATAATTGATTATTATGAATCTTTGAGATTACTATTAATCGAAGATAATATGCGCTGGTTTCCATATTCAAAACATTCAGCTACAGTTGTAAATGCAATATTATCTGAACTAGACTTATTATCTATTGATGTAAAAACGGATTGTGGAGTAAATAGCATAAAAAAAGAAAATGATATTTTTATTGTCAATGATAAATTTAATTCAAAATATTTATTACTAGCAACTGGTAGTAATGCAACTAAAGGAACTGATTCACTAAATCTCGCTAAAGCTTTAGGACATAAAGTTTTTGATTTTAAACCTAGTTTGACACATATTTATACAGACACAAAAAAGATAAAAGGATTAAATGGAATTAGAGCATATAACTGTAACGTCAAACTTGAGCTTGATGGCAAGATTGTAGCAAATAGCATAGGTGATGTCATATTTAGAGATTATGGTGTAAGTGGAAGTGCCATATTTGATGTTTCTGTTCATTTTGCAAGAGCTAAAGCATATAAAAAAGCAGCATTGATATTAGACTTTTTGCCTGCTTTTGAAACAACATTAGTTGATTTGATTGATATAAACAAGGAAATAAAAGGTTTTTTCCATAAAAGCATTGCCAAAGCAATTATGGCTGAAGCTAAAAACACAGTCCCATATAGACTTGCTGAAGTTATTAAAAACTTTAGATTAGAAAATGCTACTCTTGGCCCAATTAATCATGCGCAACTAGCTTCTGGCGGGGTAGCAACAGATGAGGTATCGCAAATTAGTTTAGAAAGTAGGCTTATTTCAAATTTGTATTTTGCTGGCGAAATTTTAGATGTAGATGGAGAGTGCGGAGGTTTTAATCTAATGTGGGCTGTAGCAAGTGGCATTATTGTAGCTTCGCATATCACCAGCAAATTAAAGTTAAAAGATACTTATATTCCGCCTAGATTTAGGTCAGAGGATTAGATGAGTTTAAAAAGTAAAAAATCAAATATGAATACGAGATTAGTTGCAACAACTAGCCTTTTTGTAGCTATAACTTTTGTAGCAACTGCATTTATAAAAATTGGTATGCCTGGAGGGACAGGTTATATTCATATTGGTGATGCAGTTATTTTAATAGCATGCTACTTTCTTCCTTTACCATATGCAATAGCTGTTGGAGCAATTGGCGGTGCATTCGCTGACTGGGCGGCTGGTTACATCCCATATATTTTGATCACAATACTTGCAAAATCAGTTTTGGTTGTATCTACACATTATGTGATATATAACAAGAAAATAACCACATGGTATGCTTTACCTATAATAATTTTAGGCAATTTACTCTCGCTTTTATGTTATGCATTTCATGATCTTATCTTTTTTGGAAAAGGTGCTTTTGTTGCTAATTTAACATTTGGATTAATTCAACCAGCTGTCGCTATAGTGATTAGTTTTTTTATGATAATTACCTTTAGTAAGATTGCAATATTGACAACTTTTAAGGAAGGGCTAAATCTTAAAAAATATGCACACAAAAGAATTGCTGAAGAAGCAATGCATGTTGAGCAAAACATATATGCTGAAGAATTAAATAAAATTGAACCCTCAAAAACAGATGATGTTTCAACTCTCAAAGAAGACATAATACCAGCTGATAAAGAAGAAGGTTCTGGTTAAAGTTGAATTTAGTAAGCTCCTCAAAAAGTTGGACCAATAAAGCTAACTTTAGGAGATTTTTTATGGTAAAAGTTGATGGGAATTAACTAGAACTAATCAGAGCTAACTTATGAGATCTTTTTATAGCAAAATTTGATGGGAATTAACTAGAACTAACTTTAGAAGTAACATTAGATTTAACAAACTAACATTAGAACTAACTTAAAGTTACATATAGTGTCTAATAGTTGTAAAAAAGAGCGATTATTGATAAAATTAACTAGAGATTAGGAAGAAATTAGAAAGTTTTCACATTAAAATAGGAGGATATTGTGATACCAAATATAGACTCAAACGCTATTATATCTAATTATGAAGTCAAGGAATTGTTCGTGGCGATAGGACTTGGAAATCCCACCTCAATTACTTTTAAGACTGCTAGCTTTGATATTAGTGTGCATGCTGTAAGTGTAGAAGATAAAAATTATTTTATCAAAGCTTCACTCCGAAATATTAAGCATGATAAAGTTAGCCAAGATGCAATAGTCAATGAACTTTCTTTATATAAATCATTAGAAACATCTGATGTTACTGCATATCAAAAAATAGTTTATTCTGATGTTACTAAAAAGCATATTGATGTGAATTTTTTAGTTGTAGAAGTAGAGGGAATTCCATATAAGAAGAAACTTCCTACAATAAGAGAGAGAAAAGCAATAATGTATCAAGTTGGCGAGCAACTTGCAAAAGTTCATAAAATCAAAGGGATAGGCTATGGATCTGAAAAAATAGGTATAGAGCATTCATGGTCAGGTGCTTACAAAAAAATAATTGATGACATTATATCAGAGCTCACAGTTAAAAATGTTCTCGTTGATACAAATAGAATATATTCAGTAATTAGCAAATTAGATTCACTACTAGAAGATGTAGAGCCTTCTTTGATACATGTTGCTATTTGGAAAGGAAATATTTATGTTGCTCAAAACGGAACAAAATTTTTGGCTTTTTCGGGATGGGAAAATGTCATGTGGGGTGATTTAGCTACGGATTTTGTTAGATTAAATCCCATTCGTGGCACCTTGAATAATAAAAGCTTTATGAGAGGATATTTAAGCGTGAATCCAATCACAATAGATAAAAACTTTAATACTAGAAGAAATTTTATGAAATTATATCTTGGTTTGAAAGCATTGATTTATCCAATTTTGAAATGGAGAATGGGTACACAAAAATATATTTATAAAAGAATTGAAGGTCGCATTATGATATCTGAAGCACTTAGATTCTTAGAAAAGGTTCAAATAACTGAATAAAAAATTCCATCATATTTATAACTTACAAACAAAAGATTAGGCTTAAAATCTAATCTTTTTTAATATTTCAAGATTTATATAATAGCGAATTATTGTCATTTACGGAATACAAATTATATAGTTTTGTATCCTAAACTTTAAGTTTTAAAATATAGTTTTTATGCTTTAAAATGGTTTTCTAAGCCTAAATTTATTTAACGATTTCTCTATTGACACTAGATTTTTAGTATAATATAATTACTATAAGTATTGCCTAATATATAAAAGGCTACTTAAGTTTTTTGTAGGAGAGAGATAAGATTATGAACAAGATTAGAAGAAAGATTACTGTTTCTAGATTTTTTCAAGTTCTAGCTTATTTCTTAAGTTTTCCTCTATTAATCTTTTTGACTTGGAATGCCTCAAGAGTTTTGAGAGATGATCCATCTGCCTCAAAATTAATTGCTTGGCTTCCTGTCTTGATTGTACTTGGAATATTTGTTGTTGTTTCAATAGTGCAATTAATTGTTAGAGGCACACTTAGGAAAAATCGTTTAGCAAGAGCTGCAATTGTAGGTCTCATAGCTGCTGTACTTATAGTAGGTTCAGTTGTTTCATTAGACACCATTGGAAAATCTAAGTATGAAAAGATACGTGAAGATATCAAGGCAGAAAATGGGACCGAAATATTGAGTTACGAAAGAGCCGCAACCTATTATGAAGATGAACTCAAAGGTTATGCTGACAAAGTCGATGAATGGATTAAAAGATATAACTTAGAAGGGTATGAAGGAGCAAGAAAGGGCGGAAATACGGATGGTGCTGATGTTGTTGAAAAAGATGGCGCTTCCTATAAACCAAATGGAATGTATGCAGATGGTTATATTTTTGGTGTAAACGATGTTAGAAAAATACTGTATGACTACTATATCCTTGGAAGTAAAATCTCAAAAAATGAAGTTGAGGGTTTAGATAACACAGCGAAAAAAACCGCTGATGAGTTACTTCGTGAAGAAATTGAAGCATTAGAAACAGATGTAAATTCTAATTGGAATAAATATAAGGCTGGTTCTTCAAGCATAAGTTTGGAAGGTTTTGAATATATTGTATCAAATACAGAGTATGAAGATGCTTATGGTCCAGATGGAACAGCAACAAAGTTTTATTTGACACCCCAAAGATTAGATGCTCTTCTAGGACAACTAGGTAATGCTTTATCAGCAGAAAATACTCCAGAATTTGAAACATTGATTGGAACAGTTGCTGGATTTTTACCTTCCGGTGGTGAAGGGATACTAGGAGTTATTGTAGGTGTTCTTGGTGAATTGCCAGCTATGATGACTGCAGATTTAAATTTGCAAAAGTTTGTAGATTTCGTTAACGATAAGAATTTATGGACTAATACTATAAAGCCTTTATTTGATGATGCAGGAACAACAGAGTTATTTGGTGTACCTATTGCAGATACATTAACAACGGATTTTGTTTACAAATTACTTTCTAATTTGAGCTACTATCAATCATCTACCACATATCCAATTATGTACTTTATTGAAAATCAAGCTTTAAAAGATTATGCATATGCTAAATATTATGGGCAAAAACACGGTGCTATCATAGGTAGTGTATTAATACCTTCACCAATGTCAAATGCACCAGGAGTTGCTCTAAATGTTGGTAAGATAACTTTAGATTCTAGCGGCGCACCTGCTCCATCGGCAAGTCAAATAGAAGAAGAATTAAAGTACTTTGATAATTTTGATAAGTATGGGCATACGTATTATCCGCTATTACTCACAAGAGCTTATGTGTTAAAGTTTGGTGCACTTGCATTTTTCTGCTTAATGTTGACTTATGCATTTACCCAACTAATTGATAACAATTACAAAAAGCTAAAGCCAGTTGAAGCCTAAAGGGGGAAAGAAAGATGAAAAAAGTTTTAAAAACATTATTATTCATACTAGGGGCACCAGCAATACTTGCAGTAATTGTTGTTTCTAGCCTTGTAATTTATGAAAGAGGAATATCATATGGTATTTGGCCTTTTGTAGGAACTATTCTTGCTGGTGTATTTTGTTTAGTTTTCATAATCACATTTGTAATCACAGGTAGATCTGCAAAAAAGAGGGCTAATAAGAAGAGTATTTTCAAAGGAACTGTCGCCTTATTAGTTGTAGCATTTATTTTTACAGCTGGACTTTGGTTGGTTATAGACATTCCATTGCCAGGGATTTTAGATGATGCAACATCAGGAACAGTTAAATTTGATAAAGTTCAAGAAGACTATATTTACAAAGCAAATGAGCATGGTGATCTTTTAGATAACTTTATTAAGATGAACTACGATATAGAAAATCTAAAATGGGTAGAAGGGGAATATTCTGAAGCAGAAAAAGAAGCTTATGTAGCTGAGGGCTATAGAAATGAGCAAGTAAGAGAGCTTATACATAAAAACTTCACATCCATTGATTCTAATGGGTATGTAACTTTTACTAGCAATGGTCCATGGATTAGTTTTGCTGATGGTGGAAGAATGACTATACCAACTCTTGTTCACTTAGTTATTAACAAAAGAGAAGTTGCTAACGGAGAGCCAGTTGAACCAAAAGAATTTTATTTGATATATCATGTTACACCCAATGTTTTAGTAACAAAAAAGACTCCATCTAAATTTGCTACAAAAGAGGCAAGAACAGATGAAAATGCACCAGTTACTTGGTCAGTTTTAGATATGCAAGGTGGGGCAATGGACATTGGTCTTGGTGATATTTTAGTAGATGCTCTTGGTGGAGAAGATGCAGCAAATATGATGTTAAATATTGTTGTTACAGCTATAAGCGAACAAGTAGTTCCTATTTTAACAAACTTAAATTCAGCTTTAGCGACTGATGATGTTGTTGGAGCACCACTTTATGTAACTGTTGATCTTTCTGATGCTGCTTCCGCAAAACTATCTCTAGCTTCATCTACTACAACAAGGGGTATGCATGGATATATGCATTCAGCATGGTTAAATAGTAATAACTTATTGTTTGCAGTTATATCTTTATTCCCAGCAAGGCAATGGTTATACATTTTAGGTTCTTGGTTGATGTTTACAGCTGTTGCAGTTGGAGCACTAAGATATAGTGAATATGCAAAAGATAAAGATGGTGAGGAAGGAAATGCTCAGATGATGCAAGGTCCTTATGGTAGGCGCCCAGTGGCACAACCAGCACATCCTTATGCTCCTCGTCCACAGATGGGACCAAATCCACATGCAGGCTACTATAGACAAGAGTTTAATCCACGTGCTACACCGTATCAAAGAGCACAGATGTCTGCGACAAGAGATAGAAACCGAAGGCTCTATTAAGCAAACTAAAAAAACACAAAACCCCTCTTTAAACGGAGGGGTTATTTTTTGTATATAAAGATATAAATTGGACTAATAGGGTAAAAATATTGAAAATTTAGTGTATAAAATGAAAATTACATATTGACTACTTAGCTATTAGGGGGTATAATACTATATTATAAAATATTATTATAATAAAGGATGGGTGGTTGGGGAATGAGTGCTTACAGCATTATAGTTTTTTTAATGTTACTCGCCTATACCTTTTATATGGGGTTTAATGGGGGTTCTAACGCTATAGCTACTACAGTTGCAACTAGAGCAATTAAGGTTAGACCTGCCATCTTTTTATCTGCCCTTATTAATTTTTTAGTTCCTGTAGGCATGTGGCTTCTTGCAAAAAGAGGAATTTCTACAGCAAGTATTGCAAGCAACATTGGGACAAAAATGATTTATCCTCATTACTTTGATACAATTAACACAGAAAAAATGGCATTTGCCTTTATGTTTTCTGGCTTATTAGGTTCGATGATTTGGGCAATTATTTCATTTAAAACAAAGGTTCCTATTTCGGTTTCTCACACATTACTTGGTGGTGTTTTTGGTGCCGCTGTTGCAGCATTTAGCACACTTAACTGTTTGCAATGGAAAGAGTCGGTTTTGCTTGATGTTTTTGGAATGATCTTAATTGCACCTGCAGTCAGCATGCTTTTAAGCTATATCTTAATGAAACTAGCAAAGCGATGGCTTTGGCGAGCTAGTAGAAGAGTTGATGGTGTTTTAATAAATGTGCAAAAGATTAACTTTGTCATTTTAACTAGTGCATTTGCTTCTAATAACGGTCAAAAATCACTTGGTATAGCTTTTTTAATGGCATCTATAGGGTTATTAGATTTCACTGAGTTTTCGAATATGCCTTTTGGGGTTGTCGCAGGTGTTGGTGGGGCCTTGATGCTTGGAATGTTAAGAGGCGGATATAGTATAATGAGAACTATTGGAAGAAAGTTATACAAAGTTGAGCCATTACATTCAGTTGTTGCACAGCTAACTACAAGCACAATAACTATGACAGGTAACTTAACAGGTATTCCCCTTGGTATGGGACAAGCTATGACAGCAGCTGTTATTGGAACAGGAGCTGCAGATAGAATAAAGGCTGTTAATTGGACAACGGCTGGTAAAATTACCATTGGCTGGACTTTAACTATGCCTATTGCAATGGCCATAGGTGCAACTGCATATATGATAATTGGCAAATTAATATTAAAAGTATAATTTCAAATATTAAATATTAATAGGTCTTGATATATTGCAATTTGCAAAACAAAATATAAAACTAGTATGCTACTAATTCCCGCACACAAAGTGAAAACTTGCAAATTAATGTAGCACAGATAAAAAATATAAGCTCAAATGACTAGATTTCATTTCTCTTACATTTGGCAAATAAAATATAAAACTAGCATGCTACTAAAATCACATACAACGCAGGTAATTTAAATTAATGTAGCACAGATAAAAATATAATATCTCAAATTGATAAGGGGGATTTATTATGATAAAGTTTTTTAAGAAAAACAAAAAACAAGATAGTTTTTTTGACATGCTTACAAGACAGGCTCGTATAGTGAGAAACGGCATGAAACTTCTTCATGAGTACTGTTTATATAAAGATGAAGAAACAGCTGATGAAGTCATAAAAGCTGAGCTTGAAGGTGATATGGCAAGAAGAGTTTTGATTGATGAAATTGATAAAACTTTTATAACTCCAATTGACAGAGAAGACTTATTTAAATTATCTAGTAACTTAGATGAGGTTTTAGATTATGCAAAAACTTCAGTAGATGAAATAAGGCTCTTTGGAATTACTCCTAATGAAGAAATGGTTGAAGTTACTGCAGTTTTATTAAATATGACAGAACATATAATTTTAGCGATATCACACATGGAAAAGAATCCTTCTATAGCTGAAGATGAAGCAATTTATGTTAAAGGACTTGAAAACCAAGTAGGAACTCTAACTGTTAAAGCACTAGCTGCATTATTTGATGCAGATGACTTTAATATGATATTTAAGTATAGGGAAATATATCGTCACTTAAATAGAACAGCTGACGTTGCAGACTTAGCAATGGATAGCCTTCTTAGAATATTGGTTAAACATACCTAAAACATACCCACAAAGTATAATGATATATTTGAAAAAATCATAATACTGCAAGTCAAAAAAATTCATACGGGAGTAAATTACCCTAAATATAAAATCGTCAAATATACTATATAAGGGAGTAAATTATAAAATTATATACTGAGAGTAAAATATAAAATCTATATACTAGGAATAATTAAATATTATGAGTAAAACATATAACTTTTTTGCATATTTAGGTAGGATGAAATACATTAAGCGCTGGAGCTTGATGAAATCTACTCAAGAAGAAAATATTCTAGAGCATAGTGCAATGGTTGCACAAATTTCTCATGCACTTGCAATTATAGCAAAAAATATTTTCGGCAAAGATGTAGATGTTGACAAATGTTCAACGCTTGCAATTTATCACGATTGTTCAGAGGTAATAACAGGGGATTTGCCAACACCAATTAAATATTTTAATGAAGATATTAAAAAGGCATATAAAAGTCTTGAGGGTGTTGCAAGCAATAAGTTGCTACAAATGCTTCCAGAAGAGCTTAAACCTGAAATGCAAGCAAATCTTTTCCCAGATAAAAATAGTATTGAGTATGAAATAGTAAAATCTGCAGATAGAATTGCAGCTTACTTAAAATGTGTTGAAGAAGTTAAGTTTGGCAATCGTGAATTTTCAAAAGCTTTAAAATCAAATAAGGCTTTAATCGATAAAATCAAAAGTGAAGAAGTTAAATATTTTATGCAAGTTTTTGCACCAAGCTATGATTTAACTTTAGATGAATTAGAGTAAATCTGCAGTCTATATATAATCAAAAATGACTCCGTTTATCGGAGTCATTTGCGTTTATAAGTTATTAAATCTTAACCTCTTCTTTGCATTTGTGCACGTCGCTTTTGCATTTGGTTTTCTCTCATTCTCTTCATTCTAGCATTTTGAACCCTACGCTCAACCATGTCAGCAAAATATGCACGATACATACTATTAATTCTTCTTTTTGCTGCATCAAGATTTGCTACATGGGGTATACATATATATCCAGATCTATCAAGTCTTGAATCGTGTCTTGTAAAATCTTTATTGATGTTTAGATATATATTTCCATTTGTGCAATGCAAGACAGCAAATAAAATACCTGCTGCATATACAAGGTCACAATCATATCCATTTTTAATTACCATTTTGGCACTTTGTAAAAATTCTTTAATATTTAAATATATATATAAATTTTCAGTAGATAGCTTTGTTTTGTCAACACCTTCGGGAAAAGGACTTCCTAAATTTCTAATATGAATTCTATAAACAGTAATACCAATTGGAATACCAATCATAATTACTGCTAAAACGATTAAAATTATATATAGTAGCCAAGAAGGGGTTGAAACCAATTTAACGATAGAACCAATTTTTCCTAAACTTCCATTAACTCTTCCTAAAAAGTTGCCAGAGTTAATAGTGTAAGAATTTACATCCATTGAATCTAAGTCATGGGAGTAATATAGTGTTGCTTCATCATCATACTCAACCATATCTATAAAAATTTGAGTTCTTATAACTTTCTTATTACTTGCATCAGTTTCTATATAAGCAAAAACATCATTTTTTTGTAATTCAGAAACATTGATTTTAGTATAAAAGATTCTACTACCAGCAGGGTAGTAAGTCAAAAATTCGCCTTCATCAACTTCCCATTCATCAATTTCTTGAACTTCATCAAAAAAGTCATACATCCCTAAAGGTCCAATAGTAAATTTTTGATTCCAAACGGGTGCAAACAAAAATGTAACAAGTACAGCATAAATAATAGCCATGAGTATAGCTGCTATTATCGGAATGGTTATTCTTCTTTGTTCATATAAATTGCGCATATATATTCAATTATAAACTAGCTTGTCTGTTTCTTCAACATTATATTTTATTATTTACCTTTTTTTTAACATTTAATGGTGTATTAACATTTTAATAATATTGTTTGTCTTTTATAATACTTCACACTATGTTATTTATAAACTTGTTAGCACACTAAATTGTTTATCTTTATCACATTATTTGCCTTTTTTTAATTCAAAATGTATTGGCACATGTGCGTCTTGATATAAATCAATATACTTATTTATTATTGCTAAAGCTTCCTCTGCGGTTTTTGCAGGATATACTTGATCTTCGGGAATATTTGGATATCTTTCTCTATCATCTACTCTTTTTCCAGCAAGCTTAGAACTCCAGCCTTTAGTACCTTCCATTCCAACAATTAATTTTTTTAAAGCCCAAGCATTTCCAATTTCTGTCAATGTACCAGAACCGCCACTTATTGCAATAACTGCTGATGCATTTGCAACTATAATGTTTCTATAAATATCTATTCCAGTAGGGATAGCAATATCGACATATTCGTTACAAACATTAGCATCAAATCCTGGTAAAATTCCAATAATATCGCCTTCTCTATATTTTTCAGAACTTCTAGCTCCTTTGCTTGCTGCTTCCATTATCCCAGCAAGTCCGCCTGTTTGAAGTCTATATCCATTATCGATAATAGCTTTACCAACCTCAAAAGCTAATTGGTATTCATAACTATCTCTCTTAGTTCTTGAACTTCCAGCAATTGATATTATCCTTCTTCTCATCTAGTTACCTCTTTATTAATTAATATGTTATATCACACATTATACAGCATTTCTCACCCTTATTTCAAGAAATACCAACCCTTAACTCCAAAGCATTCATTATTTTGCTAATTTCCACTCCACATATAACCTTTGTCAACTTCTCAAGGTTTGCGCCTTTTCAGCTTTTCCAAAAATCCAACCCTACAAAGTTTTCAAAAAACAAATCCATCCCTCAAAACATTAAACCTTTAATTTCCTTTACCATTTACAATCCCTTAAAATATCAGACAAAATATGTGCAACAACCTACATGCTATGATATAATTTGAATATCTTTTGGAGAGGTGGCAGAGCTCGGTCGAATGCGTGCGACTCGAAATCGTATAGGCTAGTAATAGCCTCGTGGGTTCAAATCCCACCCTCTCCGCCAAATTTATGTTAAATGCAAATTATTTTTCTTTTGGAATATATTGTTTGAAAATGTTTCTTTGTAAGTTAAGTCTACGTTTAAATATTAAAAATATTCAAAATTACATGATTTTTGAGTGTTTGTTGTTTTTATCTCTTCTACTTCAAATACAAGATGCTGCTACAAAAATGAAAACAAGAAAAGAAGGCATAGTTGAGTGATTATTTTAGAGATAGTCCTAATATCTAAAAGGTATTGCCTGTTGTTAAATCGATATTTGAAATGATATAATACCATTGAGTTATTCGTATAGGGAGACACAAGTATGCAAAAAAATACAAAGTTAGAGTTAACTTGGGTTGGAAAAGAAAAAGAGATTAATGTCGAACCTAGAATTTTGATTGAGGATAAAGCTTTTAGTAACACTAGTGAAGATAGGAACACTAAAAATATGCTTATTCATGGAGATAACTTGCTAGCTTTAAAGGCTTTGGAGCAAGATTTTTCTGGACAAATAAAATGTATCTATATTGATCCACCATATAATATCTCTGCAGCGACACCATATTATGATGATAGTTTAGAAAATAGCCAATGGTTAAATTTAATGAAACCGAGAATTGAATTGTTATGGAGCTTATTGACTACGGATGGATTGTTGGCTGTACAAATTGACGATGAGCAGTTTGCAAGATTGTTTTTGTTAATGGAAGAAATTTGTTCGCAAAAAAACATGAAGATTATTTGTGTAAAAATGAGTGAACCGACTGGAGTAAAAATGGCTTCAGTTAATAAGGCTGGGAGCATTCCAAAATTAAAAGAATTTATTATACTGGCAAAAAAAAATGGCATAAATAACTTAGAGCTTGAAAAAATTCCAAAAGAAAAATGGGATAATGAGTATAGGACATATGTGTGTAACATTACAGATATGGAATTGGGGGAAATAAAAAAATATCTTCAGGGCGAAAATAATCTTACTGAAGAAGAAGCTGACGAAATCCTTAAAAAGGTTGAATTTAAAAGCATAATGGAAATTGCAAAAATGCAAGGACATGAAAAGCCCACTGAGGAATGGTGCTATGACAATGCTGGGAAAATTGTTCAGTTTGCTACATTAACAGGAGGGGCAAGAGATTTAGCTGAACATAAAAAATTATCAGGGTTTTTGTTTGGGGCATTTACTATAGAAACCAAAACAGGGAAAAGATATGCAATCAAAGCAGAATTCAATCATATGACAAAGCTTCCTCGTTGCAAATTGCTTTTTTCAGATCAATATTTAACGGTTAATCCTGGGGATCTTTGGACGGATATTAAAACGACAGGGTTAGACAATGAGGGTGTTGTAGATTTTCCGAATGGAAAAAAGCCAGAAAAGTTAATTAAAAGAATAATTAAAATGAATACCAAAAAAGGTGATTTAGTTCTGGATTCATTTTTAGGTTCAGGAACAACGGCAGCTGTTGCTCATAAGATGGGTAGAAGGTGGATTGGTATTGAAATGGGTGATCATGCATACACTCATGCTAAATTTAGACTTGACAAAGTTATTGATGGAAGTGATCAAGGTGGAATTTCAAAAGCTGTTAACTGGAATGGTGGTGGCGGATATAGGTTTTACGAACTTGCACCAACTTTAATTAAAGAAGATGCTTTTGGCCAAGCAATAATTAATCCTGACTATAATGCAGAAATGCTGGTAGCAGGGATATCAAAACATGAGGGATATTTTTATAATCCTGACAAAGATGTTTTTTGGAAACAGGCAAAGAATGGAGTAAGTTCTTATCTATATGTTACAACAAATCATGTAACACATAGGTTGCTAGAAACAATTTTGTCTGATATGCAAGACGATGAGTTTTGTTTAATTGTCTGCAAATCGTACGATGCGAATTGCAGTAACTTTAGTAAGAGAATTTCAATTAAGAAAATACCACAATCGCTTTTAAAGAATTGTGAATTTGGAAAAGATGATTATAGTTTGAATATAATTTCTCCTCCTGAATATGAAGAATAAATACAAAATAGAGTATAAAAATGAATAGTATCAATAAAGTTTTATATCCAGAATATTCAATCGATTACATTTCTAATGTTATGTCGTTGAGAAAGCCGCAATATCAAAGTTTGAAAATATTGGATTCAATTTTAGATGACATAAAGTTGTCTAAAAATATAGATTTACGAGTTGCAGAAAGCAACATACGAGACATTTATCCTATTTTTAAAGAACTAGAACATTCATTCTTGTCTTTAACTTTTGCTCTTGCTACAGGTGTGGGAAAAACAAGGTTGATGGGTGCATTTATGACATATTTGTATACTCAAAAAAGTATAAAAAACTTTTTCATTGTTGCACCTAATTTAACCATTTATGATAAGTTAAAAAATGATTTAGGCAATCCTTCAACAGAAAATGAAAAGTATGTATTTAGGGGAATAAATTGTTTTTCGTCTCAAAGACCAAATGTTTGGATGGATGATGATTACAGGAATAGACCAATAAGAGCTTTTTATGATAGTGATTCTATTAATATTTATATTTTTAATATTTCAAAATTTAACTCAGAAGAAAGAAATATGATGAATATTAACGAGTATATCGGTCAAAGTTTTTTTGATTATTTGAAAGATTTAGATGATTTAGTTTTAATTATGGATGAATCACACCACTATAGAGCTTCAAAGAGTGCAGCAGCAATAAATGCTCTTAATCCTGTTTTAGGACTTGAACTTACTGCCACTCCACAAGTTGAAAGGGGCAATAAGACGATTCTTTTTAAAAATGTTGTATATGAATATCCTCTAAATAAAGCCATAAAAGATGGATATACAAGAACTCCTTTTGCTTTAACTAGAAGAGACATCAAGTCTTATACTTTTAATGAAGAAGAGTTAGATAGGACAATGATTAACGATGGAATTGGTCATCATGAAAACATGAAAGCAGATTTAAAAAAATATTCTATAAATAATAATACCAAATTGGTAAAACCATTCATGCTCATTGTTTGTAAAAATACTAAGCATGCTGAAGAAGTCTTAAATTATGTGCAGTCTGATGCTTTTAGAAGTGGATTATATAAAGATAAAGTTATCATGATTCACAGTAGCCAAGGAAGGACAGAAAAAGAAGAAAACATACAGCTTCTTTTGGAGGTTGAAAAACCAAATAATCCTATTGAAATTGTAATACATGTAAATATTTTAAAAGAAGGTTGGGATGTAAATAATTTATACACCATAGTACCTTTAAGGACTGCTACAAGCAAAACCTTAAGAGAGCAAACAGTGGGCAGGGGATTAAGGTTGCCGTTTGGGAAAAGAACAGGCGATAAACTAATTGATTCTGTGACGATTACAGCTCATGATAAATTTGATGAAATAATTGCTGAAGCTCAAAGAGGCGATTCTATCTTTAATGCTGAAGGGGTTATTTATGCAGATTATATGGAGCACAAAAAGGTTGCCATAGTCCAAAGTTTCTTTTTAGATAGTAATGTAGAAAGGCAAGAAGTTTTAACAAAAGCAGGTCTTGATTTTAATGATGAAAAAAATAAAGAAGAGTATAGAGAAGTTTTAAATACCATTGCCAATATAACGGCACGTGAAATAAAAAAGAATCCACATCAAGTTGTCGATGCTGAAAAAGTAAAAAAAGAAACAAAAAAAGATATTGGTGAGCGATTTACTGAGAATATAGATTTGCAGCGGATAGTTGAAGCTATGTTTGGTATAAATCCGGATGTCGTAAAAAAAATACAAACAACGGAAATGTATTTACCAAAACTTAGAACTGAGTCTTTAGGAACGGAAACTTACATAATTAATGATTTTGATTTAGATTTATCGAAGATGATTTACGTGCCAATAGAGAATGAGATTTTATTAAAAAACATGCTTGATTCTTTAGATGAAACTATAGTTCAAAAGGGAAAAGTTATTGATTTTAATACCATTAGTCCTGAAAAATATTTAGTAGATGAAATTAGAAAAATTAGCGAAATTGATTATGAAAAATGTCCAGCATTGATTCAAAAAATAGTTATGCAGTTTTTGAATCACTATAGAGCTAAATATCTAGAGGAGCAAGTTAGAAATATTTGTGTAATGTATAGGCTGGATATTGTGAATAAATTTAAAGAGCAATTACTTGCTAATTTAGCGGTAAAGTATGAAGGTCTTATTGAAGAGGCTTTTGGAATTGAAACTGCAATTAAAGATTATGCTATTGATTATTCTAATGATGTAAAAAACATAAATGAAGAACCAAATGGAAATATTTCTTCAATAGCGTACGAAGGAGCGACAAAATCTGTTACCAACTTGTTTAAGTTTGATAGTAATCCTGAGAGATTGTTTGCAATAGCATGTGAAAATTCTCCAGAAGTAGTTCAATGGTTAAGGCCTTCGCCTAAGCAGTTTAACATAACATATAACAGAGGTAAAAAATATGAGCCTGACTTTGTTGTAGAAACAAGCGATATGTATTATTTAGTTGAAGTCAAAGATAAGAGAAGATTAGAAGATGTAGATGTTTTATCTAAAAAAGATAGAGCTATTCAATATTGTAAAATTGCATCAGAATATAATAAAGCACTTGGATATAAGGAATTTAAGTATTTATTTATTCCACACGACCAAATATCTTCAAGTTCCAGCTTTAATAATTTAAAAGAAAGGTTTGTTGAAGGTAACAATGTATGATTGAACACAATATGTGTGAGATTGCGTAAAGGAAATGTTTAATATATAATTTTATATATGCAAAATAAGAGTAGAGATCCATATAGTAGATTTGATGATGTGCCGAGTGAGGCGGAGAAAAAGGCAAAGGTAAAGAAGATTGCAATTATTGTTGCTGTTGTCTTAGTTGCTATTGTTGCTGTTGTTTTGGGACTGGTTTTTGGTCTAAAGAAAAAGCCCCCTGTAGATGTAATTAAAATGGAAAGTAAAAACAATAACTATTGTTTTGCAATGAAAGAAAGTGATGATACTTTCACTATTCCTATGGATATTTTTGAAGGAAATGATCCAGATGCTTTTGATGTGGATATTAAGGTTATAAAAAATAATATTAAACTTGAAAAAAATGTAGTTACAGTTATTAATAAATTGCCAGAAGAAAGTGAAGGAAGTTATGGGCTTGGCGAAATAATATTTAAGAAAAATGATGATGTATATGTCAGAGTGTATATTCAAATATTGAGAAAAGATGTTATTGAAGTTGATTCATATTCTAGCCTTGTAGCAATTCCAGAAGGTGCAAATGGTACATATCTTCAAACAAAAGATATTAACTTGGAAGGGAAGGAACTTTTAATTAAGGCATTCAAAGGCACATATTATGGTAACCATAATAAGCTTATTGGTTTAGATGTCAGTGCAAACGGTGGATTGTTTTTAAATCCTAGTGGTGCAACATTAAGGGGCATAAATTTAGTGGATTTTAAGTATGATAAAAAAGATGCAAGCACAGGAAATAAGTCCATTGGTCTTTTGGCTAATGGCATGAATGCTGTAGATTTAGTGGGTGTAAAAGTTAAAGGTGAAATTATATATTCAAGCTCTGTTATAGACAGTTCTAGAGTCATAAATGTTGGCGGAATTGCAGGTTATTCAGAAAATGCAGTGCTTAATGATATTGAAATTAAAGGTTGCGAAAGTGATGTAAATATAAAAGTTAGTGCTTCAGGTCAAGCTTTACATATAGGGGGTCTCATTGGTAATGCTAGAAATGCCTTTATAGAAGAATCTAAAAGTTTTGGAAAGGTAGAATATTCATATTCAAATGAAGGCACCAATTCTGTTTATCTTGGTGGAATTGTAGGATTTTTGAAAGGAAGAGTTGATACATATGTGCATGCTCAACCTTTAGATATGGGATGGTTTTTCGAGTCATCTTCAAATATTTTAGTAAACGTTAAAAATGATAGTATAAAGTTTTGTATAGGGGGTATTGTTGGCAAGATGGTTGACTATCAATTACACGATGTAATTTTTAATGGAAAAATAGATATTGATTGTGTTAATTCTGAAGTTAATGCTGGCAATATTGTAGGTGAAGTTGAAAACAAAGTATTTGCCCCAGACACTGAAAAGGGTATTTTAATTACTCAAATAACTATTAAAAATTCAATCAAGGTAAGTAGTGATGGTCACTTGAGACTTGGTTCAATAATTGGGGCAAGTAAATCACAAACTGTTGCAGAAAGATATGGTATAGCATGTAGGAATTTTTCAAATACACCACTTGCTGATATAACAAGAAAGAGTGAAGCAGGAAAATCTAAGGAAACTTGGAATAAACAACAAATTGGTGTTGTCGGATAGAAAATGTTGGAATAAGTGGAGGGCATAAGGCTTGTGTTATAGTAAAGTCTTGTTATGTTAATAGAATGGTTGCGGAGAGTAGAACTAGCATTTTCAGGTAGGGGATTAGTGAGAATATAATAGGGTGCAAGATTGGTGTTGCAGCAAGGTTTTTGTTAAAAGCATAAGAGAAGCAATAGAAGAAAATTGGTGTTATTGATGGGAGTTTGTGGGGAATAGGGTGAAATATAGGTAATAAATACAAGGGTTTGATAGATGAGTTTTTGGTAATGGGAAGGGACAGTGAAGGCGGTCTCTTTTTTTATATAAAATTTTATGTTAACTATTGAGTTTATTTCGTGTATAATTAAACTATATTCATTGAGGAGTGGTTTATGTTTTATAATATAATACGTGATAACTATTGCACATTTAAGATTTTTGAACAAAATAAGCTTGCGCCAAGGTCATATTTTATTCCTTTTTCTAGTGAAAAGCTTGCTGATAAAACAAATATTTTAGATAGACGCTATAAGAGTGATAAAGTAAGGTGCTTGAATGGCACATGGGATTTTAAATACTATAAATCTGTAAAAGAATTACCAACTAACTTTGATACAGAAAATATTGATTTTGATCAAATTCCAGTACCATCATGTTGGCAATTTTTAGGATATGAACCTCCTTTTTATACAAATGTAAATTATCAATTTAAACCAAACCCACCACATATACCAACTACTAAACTAGTAGGAACATATGGCGATGATATAAATGGGACAGAGTATGCTTGTGGGAAAGAACAATACAATAGCGTAGGTGTTTATAGAACTTTTATTGATGTTGAAAGTTTAGACAAAAAGTTTATTATTTCATTTTTAGGAGTTGCTAGTAATTTAGAGTTGTATATCAATGGAAAGTATGTAGGTTATAGTGAAGGAGCACATAATACTGCAGAATTTTTACTTGATAAATATTTAGTGCAAGGTAAAAATGAGCTTGTTGCTGTCGTGTATAAATGGTGTAATGGCTCTTATCTAGAAGACCAAGATATGTTTAGAAACAATGGAATATTTAGAGATGTATTGCTATATGAAAGCGATCTTACATATATTCATGATTTTGATTTCTTCACAAATAAAACTGCAAATGGCTTATATGATGTTATCTTGTCTGTTGATATTGAAAATTATGATGGTGCAAAAGTTGAAGCTAAGTTAATAAGTCCAGAAGGCAAAGTTGTTGTTTCAAAAACAGCGGATGCAAGTGCATATACTAAAATTATGTTTGACAAGCTTGATGTAATAGAGTGGAATGCAGAAATTCCAACGCTATATGTATTAAAGTTAATACTCAAGAGAAATAATAAAGTTATTGAATGCATTAGAAAAGAAGTAGGCTTTAAAACAGTAACAATAGATGGAAGAGTCTTGCTTTTCAATGGAAAGCCAGTAAAAATTAAGGGTGTAAATCACCATGATACACATCCTCAAAGAGGCTATGTTTTAACTGCAAAAGAAATTTATTTAGATATGAAAATATGCAAAGACTATAATATGAATGCAGTTAGAACTTCTCACTATCCTCCAGATCCATTATTGTTAGAAATTGCCGATCAATTAGGTCTATATGTAATTGATGAAGCAGATATTGAAACTCATGGTTTAATGCCAAGAGGTAAAATTAGCAATAATTTAAAATGGAAACATCATTACTGGGATAGGGTAAAAAGGTTATACATGAGAGATAGAAACTCGCCTTGTATAATTATGTGGTCACTAGGAAATGAAGCTGGTGGGATTAAGTGTCAAGATTATTGCTATGATGAGCTTAAAAAATTAACTTTAATACCGATTTATTATGAAAGAGCGATAGCTTATAAACGTGGTGGATACGATGTTGTAGGTGGAATGTATTTGGACCCTATAACCATTGTAAAACTTGCAGAAAATAAGCTTGTTGGTCATTATGAAGCTAAAAAACATAAATATAAAGATAAGCCATATTTCTTATGTGAATATGTGCACGCCATGGGAGTAGGGCCTGGCTCAATTAAAGAGTATATGGAAGCTTTTTATAAATACGATGCACTAGTTGGTGGTTGCGTTTGGGAAATGATAGATCATGCCATTTATCATGAAGACAAAAAATATAAATATACTTATGGTGGGGATCACGGTGAATATACTCATGATGGTAATTTTTGCGTAGATGGAATGTTCTTTCCAGATAGAACACCTCATACCGCAGCTCTTGCAATAAAAAATGCATATAGACCGCTACTTGCAGAATTTATTAAACCTGGAATAGTAAAGTTTACAAATGTTAATAGATTTAGAAATACATCATACCTTACAATAAAAGGTGTCATGCTCATTGAAGGAGAGCCTGCTTTTGAAGTTGAATTTCCAAGTGATATAGAGCCTATGTCATCAAAAGAATATAATATTAATATTGATATTCATTCTGGTGATATAGTTTTACACTTAGATTATTTTGATAAAGATAAGATTGTGGCAACTGAAGAACTACGTATAAATGAAGCTTTATCTCAAATTCAGCTATCTCATGGTAAGGACCTAACTGTAACAGAAAAAGATACATTTATATTAATAAACTTTGATAACGGTGAGCTAATTTTCAATAAAACCTTAGGTTGCATTTCATCATATGTAGTTGGAGATATTAAGTATTTGGCAGAAAAGCCCCTAAAACAAAACAGTAAAGGTAATTTTTATACAAATATTTTTAGAGCTCCTACCGATAATGACAGAAATATAAGAAGAGTTTGGGATAAACTTGGATATAACGAAACTTCATTTGTTGTAAAAAAATATTCAGTTACAAACAGTAAAAAAGAAGCGTTAATTAAAGTTGAAAAGAATATTTTAAACCCAAAAGGTAAAACTTTATTCAAAGTTGTTGAAGTAACATCTATTGAATCAAACGGTGTAGTTACTTTATCGACAGAACTTACTAAGGTAGATACAAGAAATAATATAACATTACCAAGATTTGGAAGAGTTGTAGAATTAAAAGAAGAGTTCAATGAGATTTATTATTACGGATGTGGGCCATACGAAAATTATTCTGACTTTAAAGGTCAATCTCGTCTTGGACTTTATAGACAAAAAGTTGAAGACTTTATGTTCCCATATATTAAACCTCAAGAATCAGGCAATAGAACTGATGTTAGATATGCTTCAGTTAAAAATGATAAAGGGCAAGGTTTGATGTTTTTAGCTTTAGATAAACCATTTAATCTCGGAGCAAAGAAAATTAGTGATGAAGCTTTAGCAAAAATAACACATAGGGAAGATCTAGTTTTTGATAATATAAATTATATTTCAATTGATGGCAAAATGAGTGGAATAGGAAGTAATAGTTGTGGACCAAGGGCATTAAAGCCTTATTTGTTGAGAGACAAAAAGTATGAGTTTGCCTTTAAAATTATTCCATTTACTGCAATTGATGAAGATAGGATTGTTTATTAAGAGCATTGAATGGTTTTAAAAAATAATTATATATTGAGATAAGTAGAAAAAGTTTGATTAAAGTGGAGAAATAATGGATATATACAATTTAGACAAATCAATAATGATACAAAATCCAAGAGATTTGACGATTTTAGAAGGATTGGTGCCAAACAAAGAATATGTATTTAGTCCTTCTAGACATGAATACTTTATTGTTAAATTAGTTTTACTTGCAGATTATAACTTGCAAAATGTCTCTATAAAAACAGGCTGCTTATTTAGCGAGGATGACACTATAGAAGGTGCTGTAACTTGTTTAAATACTAATGGTTTTGATTCGTTTGGCAATAAGTTTTCAGCTAAAATATCTTTAATTGAAAATATTTTACAACCAATATATATTGGGGTTAGTTTTAAGAAAGCTAAATTACAAACATATAAGACAGAAATTACAGTAGGAGACGATAAGGTAGTTTTAGTTTTTAATTTAACAGATGAGCTTGTATTTGATGAAGGGTTTAATGAAGCAGAAAGGTTAGCTAGACTAAAGTGGTTAAACTCAAAAAGAGCATGGTCGAATGATGTTTTGCCAAATTACAAAAGAGTTGTTTTAAATGCAAATGAGATTGATATTTTAGGACACAAAATTGTAGTTGATAAAAAAGGAATGATTGAAGATGTTAAAAGCTATTACGATGAGTCAAATGCTTTAACAAATGATATCCAAAAAAACTTATTTTATAAACCAATGCGCCTAGACATAGAGGGTGTAAAGTTGAAGTTTGATGAATGTAAGATGTCCTCAAAGCCAGCTTTTGTTGATACTCATGTTGAAAGTTTTAGTGATAATAATAAAGTAGTTATAGAAAGCAGGATTAAATATGACGGTTCAATTGCATACAAAATTAATGTCTCTACTTTAAATGAACTTTTAATATCAAATCTTTCATTAAAATTGTTTTTTAAATCCTCGTCATATTTTATGGGACTTGAAAATTTACCTAAAAAAATTGATGAAAATTTTGCAATGAATGTAAATCTAGATGTAGGAAAACCCGTTCAGCACTTCTTTGTAGGTGATGTAAATTCTGGAGCAAAAATTAAATTAGCTCCTTTTGCATTTAACGAAAGCATTGCAAGCTATAACTGTACTCAAAGGGATTTACCTTCAAACTTATGGATAAATTTCGGTAAAGGTAAAGTTAATATTAATAAAACTAAAGAGGGTGTTGAAGTAGATATTTCAACAGGAGCTATAGTTGCTTTTAAAAATAAAGATTTAACCTTAGAATTTTGTATCAATTTAACTCCATGTAAAGAGCTTAGTTCTAATAACATTTTGGGATTAAGGATTGCAGAAACTCAAATATTCAAAGATTATGCACAAGCTATAAAAGAAGTAGAATCTGCAAATATGGAGTACATAATTGTATCTCCAGGTATCAGATATTACAAATATTTAAATTATCCCTTGGAAGATTTGAAAGGACTTGCCGCAATCGCATCTGAAGCAAGACATAATAATTTATCAACTGGCTTAAAATACGGTTTAAGATCTATTAGCTCAAAAAATATAATTACTAAAGTATTTAACGGTTTTTCCAATGAACTTATTATAAAACAATTTGATTCAGATAAAAATGCACCCCCTAAAAATATGTTTGAAAGAAGTCCTGTTGTAGATGTGGAGGCAAAACAAATTAAAGCTTATAAAGATGAGCAGCTGTTGTTAAGACCACAATCTCGCATGAATAATTATTATGTAGAAAGCTTATCTTTTTTGCAAAATGCAATAAATCTTCGTTGTGTTTCTATGAAAAATCCAACAATTGATTCATTGACTATGGAAAGGGCTAGAAAAACACTTACCAAGTCTAGACAAAATCAAGGCATAATTGAACTTGAGTTAACGAGCCAATTTAATAAAGCAAATGCATTTTCTTTGGCATTATGCTCATATGCGGAAGTTTTACCTTTCGTTGATAAGCTTTGGTATAACGATAATTTTGATTATAGCTATGATATTTATACTTTGTTGCTCGGACGCACTGGAGTTCCTTTTGGAGTAGCAACAACATTCCCAGCTAATACCCCCATTGCTTTGAGTCTTTTATTTGGAGCTTTGCCAAAATATGGTGTTGAATCACTGTCAAGTGAAGTAATAAATCATTTTTATAAAAATGTAGATAAATATGACTTTATCAATTCAAACTTCTATGGATTTTGGGATACATCTAATCCAATAAGAATTGACCACAGCAATGTCTATGCATCTTGTTTTGAATCAAATGGAAATCTTCTAGTGTCGGTATTTAATTATAGTGATAAGAAAGTTAAGTTTGAGATTGGTGTTGAAACAAAATTAGGTGTTAGTGTTGCAAATAAAAAAGTATTTGCTCCATTTTTAGGAATAGAACAAGCAGATAAACAAATAGATGTTACTAAACCTTTAAGCCTTTTGCCGTTTAGTGGAGTTGTGTTTTTTGCTATAGGTGGATCCAGGGAATTGAAAAAGAAATCATAAATCAAATCTTACTGTGTTAGTTAGAGTGAAAGGGCTGTTAAGAAAAATTAACAGCTTTTTTGATTTAGAGTTACCAATGAATAGGGTGTGAGTTTTGATAGCGTCTCAAATGTAATCAGTTATTTGTGAATTTCTTGATATTTTATTTTTGGTTATATTTAACTTTTATTTTCTAAACATAACACTTTATGTGGTTATTTGTAAGTTTTTTGATAGTTTATTTTTGAGTTGGATTGATATTTTAAGCTATGTTTAGATGGTTTGTTGAAAACACTGTATGTGGTTATTTGTGAATTTTTTTGGGTTATATTGATGTTTTTAGCTATATTTAGATGGTTTATTGCAAAGACTGTATGTAAGTTATTTGTGAATTATTTTGGGTTAGATTGATGTTTTGAAGAGTGGAGTTGAGTTTATTTTAGATGATTTAGTGAACTTTTGTTTTTTAAAGTGTGAATTTATATTAAATATTATATTATTTAACAGCATTTTAATATTGTATATAGTTTTTTTAAATGTTAATATAATATAGATAATATTTAATAATGAGCGAAAGGAGCAAAAATTAGGATGACATTTGTCAAAAACTCAAAAATTAAATTTGTAATATTTATCTTTTTGCTTTTTATAGGTTTATTTTTAATATTTTCATCAGGCGAAAAAATTAATGCACAGGCATATCATTTGGGAAGTGGGACTCAAGCTGATCCTTATCAAATTTCGACCGTAGATGATTTAGCGCAATTGAATACTGATGTTTTGAATAATAATCAAATTGGGTTATATTTCAAATTAGTAAATGATATTGATGTAAAAGACCATGAGTTAGCAACAATAGGTTTATCTGGTGAAAAAGAATTTGCAGGAAATTTTGATGGCAATAATTATATAATTTACAATATTTACGGAGAAAACAAATCAGCATTTAAAGGGTTATTTTATAAAATAGCAACTGCGGGAAAAGTTTCTAATTTAGGATTATATAATGCTAATCTACATAGTCAAGACAATGTTGGTGGAATAGCTGTAATAAATGCAGGAACTATTCAAAAATGCTTTTTTTCAGGCAATATAACAACTACTTCAGTTGGAGGTGGATTAGTTGCAATTAATGATGGTGGTCAATTAAGTCTTAGTTTTTCTGCTGGCAATATATTTGCAAGCATGTCTGCTAGAGCTGGTGGGCTTATTGGGGAATATCGTGGTGGTAGAGTTGAAAATAATTATAGCATTGTTAATTTAGGCTCAGATGGCGTTGTTAACATAGATTCACATGGTGGACTTATTGGATATTCTACGATACAAAATTATGCAGATATAAGAAATAACTCTTTTGGAAGAAGAGATACTTTAGAATATAATGCAACTACAATTCCTGGACATAATGCGGATTTAAGGAGTGTTGCAAATTTAAGTATTTCTAATGAAAGAAAAATACCTCTTGACAATTATCAAGACAAATCTCTTTTTGTTTTGTTTGGCGCTCAAGAGCAACAATGGGAAAGAGAAACTAAACCTCTTGCTGGAGATGGTATTTTTGGACCATATATTAAAGGTTTTATCAAGTCTGGTACAGAGCCTATTGTGCTAAAGCATAACCATATGGTTAGATATGCTCCTACGGTTAAGTATTTTGGTTATGATGAAAAATATCAAAGTAACTGGGGTACAAGTGCCAATGCATTAATGATAAATAATGCCACGCAATTTCATATATTTAGTTACAACGTTTCTTTGGGTCGTACATATGAAAATAAATATTTAAAACTTGGGACGACAAATCTCAGTTTCGGAAATTCACCTATAAGTGCACTTAATGGTATTGGCTTGCATCAACAAATATCAAAGCCATTCAAAGGGACATTTGATGGAAACAATAATGAAATTTCATCATTTTATGTGCAAAAATCTAATGATACTACTGCTTTAGGTTTCTTTAACTATGTTGAAAATGCCACAATAAAAAACTTGAAAATCTCTAGTAACACGACTGTAGATGGGACTGGCGTCAATGTTGTTGGCGGGTTAGTTGGTCGTGCTAAAAATTCTGTATTTGAAAATCTTTTTATTCAAACAACGGTTCAAAATGTCAGTAGAGGTGGAAGCATTGGTGGAATTATTGCAGATAATTCAGCTGGAACTAATGGATCTATAAAAACTGTTATGTTTTATGGACAACTTTTACCATTCGAAAGTGGTGCCCCAGAGGGAGTTTCAATCGGTGGCATAGTTGCTAGAGAGTTTGATGAAAAACTTACTAGTAGCAAATGTCTCAATGCATGGCACTTTGTTTCTCATAATCAAAGTTTCTTGGATGGATATTTGAATTTTATCGGTAATATATTTATTGATACAAATTCAGTAGATTCAAATATAAAAAGTACAGCAAGTATGGTAGATGAATATTTAGATGGTGAGATGAGAAAAACCTTTAGAATTAACACCGTCCCAGATGTTTCATTGCTAACCGAGTATAGATACTTAGATGAAACCGTAGCACCATCACAAAAGCCCGATGCTAACAATTACTATACAAGATATGCTGAATCTTCTTTATATAATCAAGCTTCAAGCATAGGTCAAAAAGTTTTTGCAAGATATGTTAGAGGTATTGATATCATTGCTAATTATGAAGATGATGAAGGATATAGTGCACTAGGAAGGTATTATGTAGGTCAAAATGTTAATTTGTTTATGGACTTAAGAGATGGGTTTTATCTAACAAGTGTAATAGGGCATGTAGATAGCACCAATGAAGATTTATTAGATTTACCTTTTGAAAATAATGCTTTAGAAGGTTTTTATAATAAAGTTGGTTTTAAAAATGTTGTCTTTGGTGGAGAAAGCATAATAAAGGATACATACTTTAAGATAATATTTAATTTTGCAAAAATTAATTTTACGACTGGATTTTTTGGTGAGGATGCTGGTGAACATTCGCATATATACTGCGGGGCTCCTATCACTGTTGATACAACGTTATCTTCAAGTTATAAATTTAATGAATCTGAAGAAAGTATACATGCTTTAGCTCATTATGAAAATATTGCTGCAAACAAAGGAGTAAAAGCAAATTATGAAGGCATTGCTCCTATGGATGCAAATACTGTAGCTATAAGCAAATATTATTTGGATTATGTAATATACACACTATGTAGCGACAAGAAGGTATATCTAGGAAAAAGACAAATAGGATATACAATTACTAAAAAAGAAATTAGCATTCCAAATGCTGCGATCAATACAACAAAAGAATATAATGGGAAAACTGCTGTAGAAGAAACGACAACAGTTGATAATGCTTTAATTCCAGATATATTTGAGATAGATAAATCTAAAGTTATTATCGATGCAACAATTATATATAACGAAAACATTGGAGAGACTACTGCCTCAGTTAGTTTATCAATTCATGATAAGGGTTCACCCACTTCAAGAAATTATCAATTTGCATCGGGAGAGGAAGAAAAATCAGGTATTGCTGCTACAGTTTTAAAAAGGAAAATTTATCTTCCTTTATCAGAGGCTCAAAATTTAAATAAAGAATATGATGGTCAGGGACCAGATATTTTGCCATCGATAGAAAATTCAAATGTTGATGGTGTTTCTTTGATTAAAAGAAGTGATTTTAATTTTACATATACTAGAATTGGTGGGGAAGCAGGCATGCTTGATTCGTTGCCAGGAACATTTAAGGTGGAGGTAAGTTTTAAAGAAGCTAGCTCATCAAATTATTTTGAAATAGGATTTACTGAAAACTTAGAAAATACAGCATATTTGCCTGCTGATAATGTTTTAACGACTATAGCAAAAAGACAAATTTCGATTGAATATTTTAATGTTGAAAATCTAGTTTATGATGGCTTAAGTAAGGAAATCACACTGAAATTGATTCCACAATATACAAACTTTAACAATCAAGTTGTGTCTTTGGGGGAAACAAAGATAGTTTCATATGAGATAAGTTTTAATGGTGGGACAGTTAGTGATGTATTGAATGCTGGAACATACTTAATCAATGCAATTGATTTTGTAGATGCGGATACTTATACACTAGATGCAGAAAGTACAGCACACAAGTTTTTAGTTGTTGCTTCAAGCACAAGTAAAGAAGTAGTTGTTAATAAGGCCCACCAAAGTCAAATTAATATTACTTCTGCAACAGAATATTCATATAGTAGCACTGCAAATTATTTGTTTACTGCTACTGGTGGGGAAGTTGGGAACTATATATATTCAATAGATATTCACGATTCTAGAAACAATGCGGAAGGTGAAATTTTAGAAAATAACGAATTAGTTGTAACTAATGTTGGAACTTTTGTGGTTATAGCAGAAAGAGTAGGTAATGATAATTATCACCCAGTTTATTCAACACCATTTTTATTAGTTGTTTCTAAGTCGATTGCAACATTAAGCATAAGCGATTTAGAGGTCTTTTACGGAAAATCAATTACACCTCAATTTTTAGTAAACAATTTAGAAGACTTGCCAAGTGGATTTGTAGCTCCATCTATTAGCATTTCAAAAGCAAGTGAAAATATGTTTACAACACTAAATCCAAATCAAAAATATGTTATTGGAGAATACAAATTAAGAGTCTTTGCAAATAATGCTATATCAAATGTCGTAGAGTTTGAAAATGTGGCAATTTTTGCAAATCTCACTATTGCAAAGAGAAATGTTACTCTTACTATTCTAGAAGATATTGAAACTACCTACGGTGTAGATGTAGTAATTCCATACTCTAAGCATGAAGATGATGCTGATTTAGAGATTAATGGACAACTTTCAAGACAAGAAGGAATAGCAGCTGGAACTTATGATATAGAAAATGGAAACTTAGCAGAAGAGAATCCATATCTTAATATTACTGTTAATACGCAAGGTTACAAATATATAATCAAAAAAGCTGTTTTAGAGTTTTCATTTGCTGGAATGGAAAAACGATATGGGGAGGCAGACCCTACACCACAAATTATTATATCTGGTTTAAAGTATCAAGATACAGTTGGTGATATTGGTCTTAATTATCAATTTGCAAGAGTACCAGGAGAATCAGTTAGAGTAGAGGGCTATGCTTATTATTTGCCAAGCAATCCTTCTTTAACAAATACTAATTATGAAATTGTATTTAAACCCACACAGGAAGGGAAATTGTTTATTAGAAAAGCAAATGTAATTGTTAAAAATTTAAAAACAATAAATAAGCCTGTACTTGAAGAATTAACTCCATATAATGTAGGGGAAGATGACAAGATTGCAGATTTTTATGTGAGAAATTACAACAATGGAGTGTGGGAAGAAATCTCGGTACAAGGACAAGTTAAATGGTCTGATGCTTCTTTATCTTCAGAATTCAAAATGCTCGATTTTAAAGCATCACAAACACTTATTAGAAGTATGGAATTTACAATAGATGAAGGTGAATTAGTTGCTTTACAAAATTATGAGGTGATTTCTAGCTTTGATGTAACAATAAATCCAATAAAAAGAGAAGCGCTTGCAATATTTACAAATGTTCCTAATCTAAAATATAAGGGAAGTGCTTATAGCCTAGCAGATGTAACTTCTTTAGAGTTGAAAGAAAAAATATCTGATGAGGCAATTTCCATTAATGAAATAGAAATTTTAGCGCCAGCTGAAATAAAAAATGCGGGTAATTATACAATCACAGTAAAATTTAAAGGGCATAATTATAATTTTACTGGAGGTAGCTTACAAAAAATTAATACATTTAATATAGCTAAGGCTAAATTAGAAGTAAAATTACAAGACATGACATATAAAGATAACAATGTTCCAACAAAGGCAACGCTAGTATTTAATGGTTTTGTTGGAGAAGAAGGAGTTACTATGCTACAAACTGCTCCTTCATGTGCATTACCAAGTGAGGCTGGAGTCTATTCGATTGCTCCTTCAGGTGGAGTGTCAACAAATTATTCGTTTGAATATGTTGAAGGCAATATAATAGTTAAAAAACATGAAATAGCCTCTGTTGATAAAGGTGTCAAAGCGACATTTTATGGAGAATATGACCCAACCATTGAAGTTACATTAGATGAGACTACAGATGCATATAGACTTTCACAAACTCAAGCACAAATCAAGTTATTATCTAAAACCAAAGCTGAGTTTGCAAATAAAAAAGCAGAGCTTATTTTACAAGTAAGAGGAGCAAAGGGTGAAGAAGTTCAAACTGGAGTAGGTGCAGATAAAATAGTATTTGAAGTACCAGAGCTTTATGCGAATGAGACAAATATTATGGTAATGGTAGTTGATGTAAATAATAATGTTACGTATGCTAATGTTACAGTTGAAGATGGTTTTATAACACTAGACGGAGAGGATATTGAATATATAGTTTTTGTATCTGAAAAACCACCATATGTTATGTATGCTGGAATTGGTGTTGCGGGACTTATATTAATAGTCGTACTGTTTGTTGTTATTAAAAATGTTATGAAAAAGAAGAAAGAAGCAAAATATGTTAAATTTAAACAAGTGCATGAAAAATAGTAAATCACGGAGGGAAAATTGGATAGTAAAATAAATGCAAATTTAAATAATAAAATAAAGGAACTTGCAAAAATAGCTGAAAAAAGCACGATAATTGATTCGTCGCTATATGATAAGCATGATTGTAAGCGTGGACTTAGAGACCTTTCTGGAAAAGGAGTTTTAGTAGGGTTGACAGAAATATCTGAAATCAAAGCAAAAGACATTGATGAAAATGGTAAAGAAATACTAGCAGATGGTGAGCTATATTATCGTGGATATTCTATTTTTGATATCGTTTCAGGTTTTGTAAAAGAAGATAGATTCGGATTTGAAGAAACTACATATTTACTTTTGTTTGGAAGACTTCCATCTAAAAGAGAACTTGAGGAGTTCAATCAAATTCTAGGCGAATTTAGAGAATTGCCACTTAGTTTTGTTAGAGATGTAATAATGAAAAGACCATCTGTGGATATGATGAATGTATTAGCTAGAAGTGTGCTAACACTGTATGCTTATGACCCAAATCCTGATGATATCTCTATATCAAATGTATTACAACAACAATTAAAATTAATATCTAGATTTCCGTTACTATCAGTATATGGTTATCAAGTTTATAAACACTACTTTGATGATGGCACTTTAGTTATACATAAGCCAGATGCTAATAAAAGCACTGCAGAAAATATCTTGCATTTATTGCGAAAAGATAGTAACTATAGTGAAATTGAAGCAAAGTTACTTGATTTATGTTTAGTTTTACATGCAGAGCATGGTGGTGGAAATAACTCAACTTTTGCAACTCATCTAGTTACAAGCTCTGGAACAGATACATATTCAGCAATGGCAGCATCTCTTGGATCTTTGAAAGGACCACGTCATGGTGGTGCTAATGCTCAAGTTGTAAAAATGATGGAAGATCTTGCAAAACATGCTCCTAATAGAACAGAGGGCGAAGTTAGGGATTATTTAGCAAAAGTTTTAGATAAAAAAGCCTTTGATAAAAAAGGATTGATATATGGAATGGGTCATGCAATTTATTCTAAAAATGATCCAAGGGCAAGAATACTGAAAGGTTTTGTAAAACCTCTAGCTATTGAAAAAGATCATGAAGAAGAATATGAATTATATAAATTAGTAGAAAATTTAGCGCCACAAGTTATTGCTGAAAAACGTAATATATACAAGGGAGTTTGTGCAAATATAGACTTCTATTCAGGGTTTATTTATAAATTGCTTGGTTTGCCAATAGAGCTTTATACACCAGTATTTGCGATATCACGTATTTCTGGTTGGTCGGCTCATAGAATAGAAGAATTATCAAATGCAGGAAAGATAATAAGACCTGCATACAAAGCAGTTTCGAGTAGACATGATTATGTCGAAATGGATAAAAGAAAATAAGGATAAAATTGAGATTGAAGACAATAAAATAAAGGGTTAAATAGTAAAATTGAGTAGTTAGATGCGAAAAATTAATATGAAAACTATAAAAGTTAAAAGATATTAAATAATGTGATACAAGCAATATGAAAGCTAATAAAATATGAAAAACTATAAAGGATAAATTAGACGCGAAAGTTAATAAAGCTTAAAACAATATAAGAGGAATAGAGATGATAAAATTAATACCAAAACCAGCAAAGTTTGAAACAAGATATGGTGAATTTTTCATAGATAAAGATACCAAGATTTATGCAAATGAAAAAGCAATGTTTGCTATTGAAATATTTAATGAATTGCTTGCCAAGCATTGTAATTTTAAACTGGAAGTTGTTGATAATGAAAAAAGTGCTAAATTAAAATTTATTCATGACATTAATTTAGATGAGGAAGAATACATTATAGATTGTGATACTGATGTTTTGGTTATTAAGCATGCAACAAGCGCGGGCGCGTTTTATGCAGTTCAGTCTATTAGGCAACTTACAAAAATTGATATATTAAATGATGCAACAAAACTTAGTATGCATGCAGTATATATAAAAGATTTACCAGTGAATAAATGGAGAGGATTCATGTTAGATGAAAGCCGCTGGTTTTTTGGGCCTACTGTTGTAAAAGATCTTTTAGATATGATGGCTATGTTTAAATTAAATGTCTTTCATTGGCATTTAACTGACAATGTTGGCTGGAGAATAGAGATAAAAAAATATCCAAATTTAACTGAGATAGGACCTTATAGACGAGGAACTCAAAACGTAGCTTGGGGAAAACCAAATGAAATTGATAATACTCCACACGAAGGCTTTTATACTCAAGATGAAATAAAAGATATTGTCAAATATGCAAAAGATAGGAATATAATGATAGTTCCTGAAATCGATTTTCCTGCTCATTTTGTAGCAGCGATAGCATCATATCCCGAATTGAGTTGTACTGGAAAACAAATTGAGGTATCACCAAAACATTTTGAGTTTGCAAAAATTATTGCTTGTGCAGGCAAAGAAAGTACATATCAATTTATGTATGATGTAATTGATGAGCTTTCTGAGCTGTTCCCTGCACCATATTTTCATATCGGTGGAGATGAAGCACCAAAAGATGAGTGGAAAAAGTGTCCACTTTGTCAAGATGTTATAAAAAAAGAAAATCTTTCAGATGAAGAAGAACTACAAGGTTATGTAAATAATAAGTTAGCGGTTTATTTAAAACGTAAAAACAAAAAACTAATTGGTTGGAATGAAATTCTAAAATCTAAAAAATTAGATAATTCCATTATTGCTCAGTATTGGACATACCAAAAAGACAAAAGAGTAATAGAGCATCTAGAAGCAGGAAGAGAGGCCATCATAAGTAAACATCAGGCTTTTTACTTTGATATGCCTTATCTTCAAAACAATCTTCAAACAACATATAATTATACCCATGAAAAATATGGATTGAAGGATTATCCAGGAACGCTAGGGCTTGAATGTGCGCTATGGACGGAATGGATATTTAGTGGAGAAAGAATGCAGTTTCAGTTGTATCCAAGACTTTTTGCATTTAGTGAAGTTGCTTGGACTCCAAAAGAGAGTAGAAATTATACTGAGTTTAATGAAAGGCTTAAGGACTTTTTGCCAACATTAAAAGCCATGGGTAAAATACATTGTCCTTTAGAATTAGTTGATAGTTGTAAATTAAAATCAATTTTTGCGCCATTAATATTTACTAAAAAAGATGCTCATTTTGAGTATAAGAAAGCTCAAGAATTTAGAAGGAAACAAATGCATGATAAATAAATCTATAAGGATTAAAGGAAGATTATAATCAAGTGCATGTGAATATAAAGCAAATAAAAGGATAAAACTTATGTAATAGTGTTTGAATAAAAAGAGTAACGTTTGCTTATCAATTAAAAGCTATTATACAATTATATTATTAAAATGATGAAGAGAAAGAATAAAAAATCAATAATTTTAATTTCCTTGATGTTAGCATTAACAGTCGTTTTGCTTGCATTGACTTTGTCTTCTTGTGGTCTTGATGGTGGCTTAGATACAGTTGAAGAGCTATATGTTCAAGACTTTGAAAGTTATAAGGTAAATCTTGGAAAAGCTGTCAATTTAGAAAACATTAAACTTACAGCAATTAGAAGATCTGGGGCAATAGAAAAAAACATACAAGTTACGCCTGATATGATATCAGATTATTCAAGAGAAAATGAGGGTGTTGTTGAAATCTATATTACTTACGAAGGCGTTAAGACTAAATTTTTAGTTGAATATGTTAAACCCGTTATTGCTGAAATAGAAGTGCTTTCAGTTCCAGTTCCGTTTGTTGCGGTTGAAGGTCAAGAAGACGAGCTTAATTTAACTGGATTAAAATTAAGAGTTAGATACGAAGATGATAGCGAGTTTGCAACAGTCGAGGGCTTAAGGGAAGCAAACATTGAAGGATATAATAATCGTTTAGAGCCAGGTACACATACCATATATGTTACTTATTACAACAAAAAAATTCCTCTAGAAATAAATATTTTATCAAAGAGTATAGAGAGAATTTCAGTTGCACCAAATCAAATGCAAAATAAGAAGGATTATATAGTTGGTGACACTTACGATCCAAGTGGCTTAGAACTTTTTGTTGAATACAATAATAAAACTTCAGAGGTCATTAGATATGATGATTTGCCAGAAGGTTTTTCTTTTTCTTATACTTCTATTGTTTCTGAAGATACTTTTTTCAAGAAGGCAGATGCGAATTATCCTGTGATTGTTAAATATAAAGGGAAGAGCTACAAGATATATTGTAGGGTGTTTAATGCTAGGATTGTAAATGTTGAAATGGTTGATTTTCAAGCAATCAAATCTCAGCCTGTTAACTTGAATGGTGAAAATGATGTTATATATCCATTTTCAGCATCAATTCCAGAGGGAGTAAGAATTGATGCTTCTACCGGTCAAATTAGGGTGACATATGATGATGGCAACGAAGAACTTGTTTCATTAGATAGCCATCTTGTTTCGCTTTATGTTTCTCTAGATCAAAATGAGGCAACTAATGTAGCTATTGACAAAGCAACATATCGCTTTAAACAAAGTGATGAAAAATTATATGTCAGATATAGAAACTCAACTCAGATATTAGAGTTTGATATTCATGTAGTAGCAAAACTTCCTGTCGAATTAAATATCGTAGGTCTAAGTGTAGATGATGGTTTGGGCGGAACAATAAATGTTTTAGACAAAAAGTATTATAACGGACAAAGGTTTGATGATAGTTTATTAAGATATAATGTGTTGTATAACAATGGTTTATACAAACATCCAAATGTTCAAGGGGTTCCTATCGAAGAACAGCATGCAAATTGGACTAGAGTTGGAGAAGGTTTAAGTGTTGAATCATCCTTGTTGCTACAAATAGATCTAGGGCTTCCTGAAGGTGAAGCAACTGTTAAAAATATTGCTTATAGCATTGGTGAAATAAGTGCAACAGTAAGTGTAAATGTATATCCAAGGCTTGTAATTGACAATACAATATACATTAAGGAACCTGAAAAAACATATCAAACTGTTTCAGAAATAGAAGCTTCGCCAGACGGGAAACCAGTTGTTAGCGGAGGATATGTAAGTTTCTTAGTTGAAGGTGGATTTGCAGATTTAAATAGAGCTTATCTCAATCCTTCCATGATTACATATTATGATGCTTCTAGCTTGCCAGTTACAGAATTTGAAGTAGGTACATACACAGCACAGGCTGAAATAACTCATTCAAGTATTGATTTTCCATTTTTGGTTGAATATCAATTTGTCGTAGGAGCAGGTAAAATTACAGAAGTTCAAATTGGCGAGATAGTGGAGTCTGAGTTTGTCCCCATTGATGCATCCACACAATTGACTTTTAATTCTATTGGATTATTTGATCTTTCAAATTACTATGCTAGGAGAAAAATAGAAGGGGAACCTGACTTTGAGGCTGCTGAGCAGCTTTCTGCTCAACATTTGTATCAAACTAGAGCTAAATCTCTAGGACTTAATGAGCAAGCGCCAGTTTTGAGATCTGGAGATATCGAGCTATCAATTAGATATTATGGTGTAATCAAGCAACTACATCTTCACTTTAAATCTCAAGATATAAAGGGCATAGAAATAATGCAAATGCCAAAAACTTATTATGCCTTAAACGATGCATTTTCTATTGAAGGTTTAGTTGTTTCTAGGATAAATAGTGAAGGTGGAATCAGTATAGTAAAAGGTACAACAAGTTTCCAAGATCAAAGTATGTGGCGCTTTGAAGGATATAATCCTACTCAATTAGGTGAACAAACGATTACTGTTACCTATCAACCTACACTACCAACAAAGAGAGTTACAACATATAAAATTTTTGTCGGTAATAAGGTTGTTAGCTCTATAGAGTTTGATGAAGAACTTTTAGATAATTCAAGGTTATTGCTTGATTATAGTGGAGAAAAAGTAATTCCAGTTAAACATAAATCAATACTCAACACTAGATATGTTGTACAAGAGATGAACCCTGATACAGGTCTTATGGAAGATGTATTAAAAACGCTAAAGCTAAAAGTAAATTATAGTGATACGACTTTTGAATATATAGAACTTAAATCACAATATTTCGATGTTGAGGCATGGTTTGATGTTTCCTTTGCTCTTGGTGAAACCAATTTATTAAGGGTAGCAAAAATCTTTTATGGTGGTAAAGAAACTACAGCTAAGATTTTAGTAAGTAAAGCCATCACACTTGAATCAATGAGCATTTTTAGAGACCCGAACAACAAAGCATTTATTGAAGGGGAAAATGTTAGATTGCATGGAGGTCTATGCGAACTTAATTATCAATTTGGTGGTGAGTCATATAGATTAATTACTGATCTTACCTCATCTTTCATAAAGGCTTATGGATACAATAAAAACATTACAATACCAAGTGACAAAATTATGCAAACTGTATATATTGGCTTTATAAATGAAAATGAAGAAATTCGAGCAGAACTTGGAGTGTATACTTATAGAAAGATTAATCCTACTTTTAATGTAACTGGATTGATTGTCGATTATGGTGTGTCACCAATAATTGAAGTAAAGATTAATATGGTAGAACAATTTACTCTGCCAAACTATAGTTTAGAATTTTTAGTAGACGATACTTGGACAAATAATGTGCCGTTCACTCCTGGAGAATATTCTGTTAAAGTTATTGTTCATCAAAATGCATACTATAATGATTTAGTTACATCAACACATAAATTATTAATCCAAAGACGAAAAATTATTATTTTACTTTCTGATGTTGGAAAGCAAAAAGCTTATAGAGCTGCTGACCCTGTATTTAAAGATTGTATTTTAAGTCAGGATTTACCTTTAGAGGGTGACATTATTAGTTTTGACATAGGAAGAGTTGCGGGTGAAGCAGTAGGTGAGTATTTGCTATTGATTGATACTTTCTCAGGTGCTGAAAATGATAATAGCTATTATGATTTTGTAATAGCTCCTTCAACTTTTAAAATAAAACCAAAAGAAGTTAATACTGAAAATATAGAAATAATGTGGAGTACTGATAATCGAAGTTTCAATATTAGAGACGGTGCAACTCAAGTTACTAGAAGCGAATATAAATTATACGATTTGTCTGATACTGAGATACTTAATTTAAATGATGTAGACAGTGGGTCATACTATGTAAAATTTGGAAGCAATTATGTGTTATATGAGTTGAATGCAAATGATGAAAAAGTGATTATTGAGTCTAAAAGATTTTATTTTACACTTGAATAGAATCTACAATCATACAATAATTGATTGAACTAAAATTGCAAATTAAATTACAAGAAATTTATAACCCAGTAAAAAACACATAAAAGTGGTTGTAAAATTTAAAATATATAATTGTTTGGATAGGAGGGAAATTATGTATGTTATAGCTCATGATATGGGTACTAGTTCTGACAAGGCTGTTTTAGTCGATTTTGAGGGTAATATTATTGCTTCTTCAAAGAGTGATTATCCGATTTATTATCCTTATCCTGCTTGGGCAGAACAAGAACCAGAAGAGTATTGGCAAGGTGTATGTAAAAGCTCAAGGGATTTAATTGCAAAGACAAAAATAGACCCTAAAGAAGTAAAGGCAGTTGTCTTTACAACTCAAGCGATGGGTATAATTCCTGTAGATGAAAAAGGTAATGCTCTATATCGCAATATTTCTTGGGTAGATGGTAGGGCAGAAAAACAAGCTCAATCAATTATGAAAAAATTTGGTGGACCTAAAATATTCTCGCTTTTTTCAGGAACACCAATTATGGGAAAAGACGTTGTTGCTAAAATTACTTGGATTAAAGAGGAAAGACCAGATATATACAGAAGAACAAAGTATTTCCTAGATGTCAATGGATATTTAAAATTTAGATGCACAGGTGAGATGGTCGCAGAGTTTTCAGGGGCATCTTCTTATGGTTTAGACCTTAAGAAAAACACATGGTTAGCCGCCATTAAAATGCTAGGCATTGAAATGGATAAATTACCACCTATTGTTGCCTCAACAGATCATGTTGGAAATTTAACTAAAGAAGCTGCAAAAGATATGGGACTTGTGGAAGGAATTCCAGTTTTCGGTGGCTGCGATGATGTGCAAAGTGCTTGTATAGGAAGTGGCATGACTAGAGATGGAGATATACACATTTATCTCGGAACATCAGCTTGGGTTTGTGCATCCTCAAAAGATAAAACAAAGTTTAAAAATGGTGCAGCAGCAATAAAGAGTGCAGACCCTTCAATGAATTTAATTGTTGGAATTACTGAAGCTGCAGGAAGTAATATTGAGTGGTTATTAAAACAATTCTTCGCAAGAGAAAAAGAAGAATATGGTGATAAAATTTATGATCATATGTCAAGCTTAATTGCTGATATTCCAAGTGGATCAAATGGGCTAATATGCACACCTTGGATGCTTGGAGAGCGTTGTCCAGTATCCACAACTACGACTAGGGCAACTTTATTTAATATTGATGAAAGTCATACAAGAGAGCATTTAATGCGTTCAATCTATGAGGGTATTGGATACAATTTACGTTGGATATTAGAAAATTTTCATAACGATTATAAATTTGATTGCAGTACTTTTAGAGTTGTTGGTGGGGGTGCTCAAAATGATGCTTGGATGCAAATCATATCCGATATCACAGGAACAGAGTGCTCAACAGTAAAAAATTCAAGAAATGCGGGCGCTTTAGGTGCTGCAATTATAGCATTAAAGGGACTTGGTGAAATTAATTCATTGCAAGAGGCTGAAAAATATGTACGCATAAACAAGACATATTATCCAAATCCCAAAAATTTCACTGTGTATAACAAAATGTTCGGCTCATATAAAGATATCTACTATGGACTTGAGAAAGCATACATTAGAGCAAATGGTAGCAAGTTTACTAGAAAAGTTGGGAAAGAGTAGAATTATATTGAATATACCTTGAAAAAATAGATGATTTAGTGTTAGTATATTTAAGTTGTAAAATAAGAATAACATGTTAAAAATATAACGTGTAATATAAAAAAATTAATAGTCATAATAGGAGGGAAAATGACAACAAAAGCAACAGCATTTAAGGGGAAATTGAGCGAATTTGCTCATAAGCTTTTTGGAACAACCCCTGGGACAGGTTTACAACCTAAGGAAGCAATTGCCTATAGTATAACTGGTTTTGGTCAAAACTTAATTTGTACAATGATAGGTTCATATTTGACAATTTTTATGACCGATGCATTGGGTTTTGATTTGAATGCCACAATCGGAGCAACAACTGGTGTTATGGCAGTTGCATATTTGATGTTAGCAACAAGAATTTTTGATGCTTTGAATGATCCAATTATGGGTTCAATAGTTGATAAGACACGTACTAAATGGGGGAAATGTAGGCCATATCTCAAATGGATGGCAGTTCCAATAGGAGTTATGACATTGCTATGTTTTTTGCCTTTCTATAAGACGAATTTAGCAAGTTTTTTAGTGTTGTCATTTATTTATGTTACATGGAGTGTTGTATATACAATTGCTGATGTCCCTTATTGGGCACTATCAACAGCTATGGAAAATGATACTGAAAAAAGAGGAAAGTTTTTAACTGTAGCTAGACTTGCATGTACAGGTGGAGCTGGCCTTGTAACGGTATTAATTCCAGCCATAACAGACGCAGTAACAAAGAGATATAAAATTAATTCAGGGCATATTGGACAAACTATAGAGGGAATTGGTGTGATTGATGCATCGCATATTAACTTAGTATTACCTGAGTTTGCTGCACAAAATGCTGCAACTTTGCGTTGGACATATTTTATATGCACACTTGTTATAGTTCTCATAGCTTTACCGATGTTTTTCTATGGCTTTAAAAATACTAAAGAAAGATTCCAAACAACAGATAAACCTGCAAGTTTTGGGCATAATATCAAGCTTCTATTTAAAAATGATCAATTAATGTTGATTGTTATCTCTGGTGTTTTGGGTGCTGCACGTATGGTATATATGTATACTGGCGGTCTATATTTTTGCAAATATGCTTTAAGAAATGAGGGTTTATTTGGGCTATTAACAATGCTTGTCATACCAGGTGGAGTTATTGCTTCTGTTTTAGTTCCTTGGTTTACCAAGAGATTTAGCAAAAAATGGACATTTATTGGTTCGCATTTACTCGGTGCTGTTGCTATGTTAGTAATGTATTTGGTAGGCTGGCAAACAACTGGCGGAATGGTGGTTGCTGTAATAGCAATGATTATACTTGGAATTCCACAAGGTTTTTCAAATATTATGACTTACGCTTTAATAGGTGATACTGTTGACTATCTAGAATGGAAAACTGGCGAAAGAGCAGAGGGTATTTGTTTTGCAATGCAAACACTAATTAATAAAATTGGTATGGCAGTAGGTGCTTTTATTGGTGTCATTGCTTACGGTATGTCAGGAATTTCACCAGCTAACCCAGCAGGTTCAATGACAGATGAAGGTTTAAAGAAATTATGGGATATGCTTGTTCTTTCGGGTGTTGTAAGCATGTTTGCATGTGTAGTGCCAATGTTTTTCTATACATTTACCGAAAAGAAACAAAAAGAAGCAATTGCAGAAGTAATGGCAAGAAAAGTTACGGTAGATCCTACTCTTGTTTTAGATTATGCTGGCGATATTGATGCCATGAATAAATATTTAGACGAAGAAACAATGGCTAAAGTTCAAGAAATTCGTTTGCAAGGTAAAGTAGAAGCTTCAGAAAAAATTGAAGAAGCTGTAAGAGAAAATAAAGAAACAACTGAAGAATAAAAATTCTAAAGACTAGATGTTATAAATTTAATGTCTAGTCTTAAGCTATTAACATATTGTAGTTTGTAATGCTATAATTATACAAAGCACTACGTGGAGGATGATTATGTCAAAAAAGAAAAAAGATGACATCCAAGAAAACGAAAATAAGCAAAATAATGCTGAGGAAGGGGCTCACAATGCTGAATCTGTAGCAGATCAAAGCACTGATAATGTAGCTAAAAATGAAGAAATTTCCAAACCGACTGGAACCGAATCTGAAAAAACCGAAGCTGCACCAAAGGTTAAGGAAGCAGACGTTACATTAGCCGCAGCTTCTGATACTGTTGCTGTTGAGCATGGGGATACTAATATTTTGAAGCGCGGTGCAAAAAAATATGGTGTTAAAAGAAGAAAGCGCAAGAAAAAAATCATTTTGCCAGATGTCGTTTATGCACGTAATACAACAAAACCACGTATTTATAGGGTTGCTGTAGATTCAAGAAGAAAAATGACTGCTTTCCCGACACAAGGAAATAAAGCATATTATGTAAATTGTATGAAAAATATGCTAGGATATTTTCCTATCGAAATTTTGGCATATTCACTTACAAATGATAGGGCATATATGATCTTAGCAAGTTATGATCAAAATCCAGTTTCATATAAGAGATTTCTTGCAAATATAAACACCCTCTATTCAGAGTACTATAATGGATTGTATAAAGGTGCTGGATATGTCTTTGGTACTGATACTAGAGACAAGAAAATGAAAGAACCTAGTCAAATTGCAGAAAGTATAGCAATAATCCATTCACAACCTTCAGCTAATAATCTTTGCGAAGGATTTGACTATCCATATAGCTCATATCGTCCAAATGATATTATAAGCCTTAATGCTTTAATGCAACTTGCTGGTGGCGAAGAGGCAGCATACAAGCTTTTAGATGATGCTCATGCTAAAGGCCCAAGATTATTGCCTGCTGACTTTTTTGCGGTTGGGAAAAGTGATAGTTTTTCAACGGTAATGGAAAATGTCTTAATTGATTATGGGTATTATAGTCTATCTAGTGTTCCTAATGATGTTATGCATAGAATTATAGCAGAAGTCAATGAAAGGGGTGGTTTTAAATTTAAGAAAATTGTACGTAAAATGGGCTTAAGAAAAGCTTTCAAATACGAGATGCTAGTTAAGGTTATAGTTGATTTAGCAATTAACAAAAAACAAGTTTTTGATGAAACAATTGACAATTTGCAAATTGAATTTATGGATTCTTATGAAAAACGTGAGCTTATTAAAGATGTTGTTTTTATGATATCAAATAGAACTGGCTATTCATACGATTACATTATGAATATGCTTGGTTTTGCTTATCCAAATTATGAGTTTTTAACTGAGATGATTTTATATATTGCTGACATGAAAGGAATATCTGTTGAAGCAGCAACTAAAAAGCTTGGAATTAGAGAGCATTTAGACTATGTGTTATCATTAGTTAGAAGTGCATCATAAAACTCCACTGAATATTAAATTGGTAAAAGGGCTGTTAATAAAAATTTTAACAGCTTTTTTAATTTAAAGCCAAAAATGTGTTAGCCAAAAGACTGTTTGGGATATTGCTTAAAATATAACACAGTTACCTGTAGTGTCGGCTTTTTAATTTAGATTTCAGTTGCATATTGCTTAGAGTATAATTTCATTATGTGCAGTTATTTTGAAGTTTTTAATTTTTGTATCAATTAAACTGTGAGGGTTAAATTATGATGTATTTTTAACTTTATTTGAATAATAGTTGAAACCTAAAGAATAAATTAGAAAAAAGTATAGCAGTATAACTTCTAGGTTGTATAATATTTATGCCTGTTATATAATATTTTATATGTAATATAACATTTTAAATACATTATAGTGTGATAAAACATAATGAAGAAAAAAACACTGCTAACTCTTATAATAATAATTTTTATTGTAGCTACAAGCTTGCTTTTATTTGCTTGTCAGTCTGAAGCAAAAATTGATGCATTACAATTAGTTTCTTTTGGTCAATCAGAATACAACCAAGGCGATCCTTTGGCTTTTGAAGGTTCTTCACTTATCATTAGATATCAAAATGGGACTGAGGAAAAGGTTATGATTGATTCAAGCATGATTTCTTCATATGACCCAAATAAGTTAGGCGAACAGTATGTAATAGTTTCATACAAAGGAAAATCAGTTGCTTACAAGGTCGTTGTTAATAAGCCAAGAATTGCCACAATAAATATTGATTTAAAACCAGAAAACGTCAATTATATTGAAGGACAAAACTTTAACCCAAGAGGTGCAGAGTTGGTTGTTGCATATGAAAATGAACAAGTAGAAAGAATTCCTCTTGAAAATCATATGGTAACAGGATTTGATAAAAATTTAGTTGGCACTCAAGCGCTTGTTGTTAAGTATAGGGAAAACTTTGCTTCTGGTGATTATAAAGACCATTTTTTAAACGTTCAAGTCACTGTTTCAAAAAAGGAAATTCAATCTATTGAAGTTTTTCAGTCTCCGAGAATTACAACATATTTTTTAGGTGCAGATACTCCAAGCTTTGATGGAGGAGTGTTGCTTGTTAAGTACAATAACCGCTATACAGATAAAGTGAATTTTGTTAGAGAAGATGATTCTAATACACTAATTGAAAATCTTTCATATACGTGGAATAGTTTGGTTGCAAGTGAAAGTACATTTATTAATCTAACATATTATGATGAGCAAAATGATGTAAATCATGAAACTAGGTTTGCAATAAAAGTAAGGGAAAGAAATGTAAAAGAATATAAGTTCTTAGATGCTGCAAATAATTCCATTGGCGAATCTTTAAGTTTGACTCAAGTGCAAAACTCCGAATTTGATTTTGGAAATTACAAAATTCAAATTGAATACAACGATGAGCAAACATATGAAACTATAGCACTTGCTGAATCGCCAGAAAGATATGTTATAACAGAGTATAACGATCAAAGTTTTATAACACAAACTTCTTATTTACAAATAAAATACAGTGGCATAGTTCTAAAAAGAAAAATTCCAATTAAAGTAACAGTTATACCTGAAGTGGTATCGAGTATCAATCTTAATGTTCCTACTAATTTGTATGTAGACACTGTCATAAATTACAAGTTTTGGACGTTTTGCTATGTATATAACAGTGGCAATGTTTCAGAGTTAAATGCAGTTGCAGAAAATATAGAAATTTCTTATCGCAAAGATAATGTGCTTCATAAATTTTCAGATTTAGCTACAGTTACATTTGCTCAAGCAGGGCAGTATCAAATTGTTGCTGAGCTCTCAGCAGACAGCACTATTACTTATGTTGGGGAAATGGAAATTAAACCCATGGCGATTGATACAATTGAATTAGTTGGCGCCCCAATGCTAGAAGCATACTACGGAGATGTTACCGTAGATCCTAAGGACACAAAAATCAAGGTAAAATATAAAAACGGGCTTTATAAAAATGTCGAAGGGAGCCAAGAGATTCAAGTTACCTCAGACATGATTACTTTTGATTCTTCTATTTCCGGCAATTCACAGGCGACTATAACTTACGTTGATTCAGATTATAATAATATTTCTGGAAGTGTAGAAATTGATATAGAAATAAAAAATAAAATCCCAGAAATTGAAATAACTAATGATCCAAAGCTTACATATTTTATTAATGAAGAGTTTAATTATTCAAATATGTCAATAAAATTTAAGTATGCAAGTGATACAACGACGGAAATAACTAGGCAAGGTTTAGCTATTACAAATGAAGGTTTTTACTTTTCAATAGAAGGACAAAGTGAAGAATTTGGGCTTTCATTTGTTAATGAAGGTGCTGTAGTTGTTTATTTAAATCATAGTGGCATGATTGATCCCATCCCTATACCAGTCACTGTAATTAAAACACCAATTGAAATTGGATACCTATTCTATCAAGGTTATAATGAAGAAAATGAATTTATTTCTGAGCCAAGAGGAAATGCTTTTGGTGATGTTATAGAAGGTTTAGATGTTAATTTAGATAATCTATATATAGAAATAAAGTTTGAAGGTTCTAATGAATTTGAAAATATAAAACTTACAAAGGAGATGCTTTCATATAGAAAAGAAGATACAACGCTTGGAAATAGGCTGGTTTCAATTACATATCCTTTTGATGCAGATGCGTCTAGTCAAATAGTTGGGCATGGTTATACGGTAAATGTCATAGAAAAAGAAGTTGTAGCTTTAGCGATTCCTCAAGGCTCTGAACCAAGGATGCGAGAATATACTCGAAGTGAAATTGTAGGAGCAACAGAGGAATTTGTTTATTTTGGACTTAGAATAATAAAGATATATTCAAATGGTACTACAGAAGAAATTGATTTGAATAACAGTGAATTTGATTTTGCAAGGGTACCATTAAATGTTCCAACTGGCACTGATATAGATATAAAGATTAGCTATCTTTTTGATGCAGATGTGTTTGTTTTTTACACCGTTACAGTGGTTGAGCAAACGATTCAAGAAGTTAAGTGGGATGTAGAGGCTAATACTAATGTTGCTTGGTATAACGAAATGCCAACAGTTTATGTTACAGAGGGACAAGAAATTGACTTTATGAATTTATATGCAGAGCTAACTGGGGCTGGTGGGTTAGCAACAAGCTTTGACCATCTTAAGATAATTGAACTTGAAACTGGTGGTGACTCTAGATCAGAGCCTTATAGCATAGCTAAAAATCATATAACTCAAGTTTTAGATTATCAAAAAGAACAAGGTCCTGGTGAGCAGTTTGTCAAGTTACTATATAAAGGTAAAGAGCTAGGCATTCATGTTATCGTTAAAAGTTCAGTTCTTTATGCTATAGAAATAGACGAAGAAAATATTGATAAAATTCAAGCCATTGCTGGTGGTGATTTAATAATTGATGACACATATTTTATAGCAGTGTATAGGGCTGAAGGAGCTGTAGGTGAAGGACATGGTCAATCTACAGAAAAAAGAAGTTTTGTTAAACTTGAGCTTTCTCATATACAAAAAAGTGAAAACAATCCTAATGGATACGATAAGACAGATGCTACATTAAATGAGAGAAATGTTACAATATATTATTTAGGAAAAACGGTTCAATTTGAAATTAATGTTGTAGAAAAAGAAGTAGAAAGCATTATAATTGGAAGTTTATTTAAAAATGCTTTTGTTGAAGGCGAACCATTTAGTTATGTAAGTGCAGATAATCCAAGTGTTTATCCAACACTTCAAGTGAATTACACAAATGGACAAACAAATGGCATTGTGCATCATGAAGAAGGGGAAGATATTATAGTTTTCCCAACAGTTTATGAGCTTGTTCAAGAAGGATCACTTGTTATAGATTACTCGTCATTTGATTCTTCAGATTTTGATGGAGCTCCCAAAACTCAAACAATTAAGTTAGTATACACTTCAACTTATGGTGTAGCAACTTACTCTTATAACGTCGTTGTGTACAATAAGAAAACTGCTTTATTTGGAATTACTATACCATATCCTTCAGGCAAAAACAGTTTCATATATGGTGAAGCAAGCGAGCCTACATTTAGTGTAACTGGATATAGTGCTGTGTTAACAGCAGACGGATTGGAAGATAATTCTTCTCCTGCAGATACTACGCTAACGAAAGGATCTTTGCACAGTGGAAATGTTGAGAGCGGGTTTTATTATGTGTTTTATATTCCATCTCACATATTTGTTTCTACAGATTTAGTTTATCAAACTCTATTTGATAAAGAGTTAACTGAAAATAATTTACTACATTCTCCATCTACTCAATGCATCGCGCTTAGAGAATACACAAAGTTTCCAGCAAATGTTGGAACATATAAAATTGTTGTACGCTCCTTTGGTGATGCAGTCCACAATAGTTTCATATATGACTATAGGAATAGAACAGATATAAAAGATTTAGTGATTTTACAAAGGGAAATATATATAAAAGTTGCTGCTAAGTCGCAAATTTATGGTGATTCAACACCCCAAGGAATGTTAATCGAGTTAAGGACTTCACCAACTGCCAGCATTTTAGATAATCCAATGGAAGTGTTTGCAGAACAAGATAGAGCTTTAGGTTTTAGAGCATTAGGATTTACAGGAACCAATGTGCAAATTGACAAAACTTTAGTTCAAATTGCAAATAAAAATGGTGGTGTGTTAGATGATTCTGATACATATGATTGTTTTGACATAACATATGCAACGCCACAGGGTCCTAAGAGAGCTTTAGCATTTAATGAGGCTGTTGCTAATTATACTGTGACAATCAATCCTGTATTAGAAAATCCTAATTATAACCTCATATATATTCAAAGCAGTTTTAATGTCATTAGAAGAAAAGTAAATGTTTATCCCAAAATTATGTCTGGGGTCTTGCCAACATGGCAACACGGACAACCTAGGCCATCAATTGAATATGATACTTCTAAATTATCAGAACAAGAAGCAGCAGATGCAGGCGTTCTTGTTGACGACACAGGTTTATTATACGGCGATGTGCTAGATGGGCGTTTAGGGGCAAAATTAAATTTAGAAGAAGATATTTTATCTCAGTTATCAGAAAAGGCTGCAGATGATCCTGACAATGTCATTGGTTATACACAAATTACCAATGGTACTTTAACCAATAACGCAAATAGAAATTATGAAATTATTTTGAAAAACCATGCTATGGGCACTGGAGATGAAGTTTTGGTAAAGTATCTAAAAAGAACAATATATATAAAAGTTAAATCACAAGTGAGAGTTTATGGTAGTTCATGGCAAAGTTCTAATCTTAATTTGATTTTTACAAAACAAGCAGCTGGAGATACTACAGAAGAAGATGCATTTGCACCTATTTCAGGCAATCAAAGGGAAACACTTAGTGATATTGGTACATTAAAGTATTCATATTATCAAATTAGTCCTTTAACATATCAAGAGACTTTAATACCAGGAATAACATCAAATCTTCAAGTAGGCTCAGTTGCAATATATTTATCTATAGATCAACAAGGAGAAAAGTTTGAATTATATGATGTTCAATTTGTAAAGGGAGAAGTTAAAACAACCAAGCGAAGTGTTCTAATTGTGCCTCTAGATACAACTAAAACTTTTGGTGACAATGATCCTGATTTTGCTTTTGAAACAAAACCAGTTGATGGTGAAAGTCAAAGTGGGTTGCTTCCTATAGATAATCTTTTAGGTGAAGGCAAACTTGCAAGGGCTGCAGGGGAAGGTGTTGGTAGATATAAAATACTGCTTGGGACACTCGCACAAAATAATTCAAACTATCATTTAATTTTAGGGAAAAACGCAACAACAAACGTAGATTCAGTTTTAACAATTGAAACTAAAAAGATATATGTTGGATTTTCAAGCGAATTGAGTAAAGAGTATGATGGATTAGAGGGGTCGATCTCCAAATCTAGCATGAATTTGTATTCTAAAGACTCAAACAATAATTACATAGAAGAAAATGATTTTGACAAAAACAAGGTTAGTCTTTTATTAAGGCAAAAAAGTAAAAATGTAGGGTCTTATGATATAGAAGTAAGCTCTTTTGATCCTAATTATCAAATATTTTTGAGGGATACAGCAGTTTCTTATAAAATAAATCAAAGGGCAGTAGAAGTTCAATTACTAAATGGTGAAAATCTTGTTGAAAACAACTCTAGTCTTGAGTATGCAACAGGTGGCTATACATTGCATTTTTCAGTTAAACCTGAGCAATTAGCTATGGTTTACGATGAAAATGGCGAGCCAATTTTGGAAGGCGGTCAGCCAAAGCTTGATGTTGTAAGTGTTCAATTAACAGCGACAGTTAATGGAGAACAAATTTTAGGTAGCACAATAACTGATATTGGTGCATATACACTTACTCCTATTTCTACATTGTCAAATAATAACTACAAGCTAATAGAGCCGATAGAAACATACCATATTCAAATTGTTGCTAAAACTTTATTTGTCAAACTCAAAAATGCAAATGTCGAGACGCACTTGGTATCTAGAGAATATAACGGAAGACCAATTGAAATAATGCCACAAGATTATGATGTAATTCCTTATGTCGCACCTAGCCTAAGGCCAACGTTGAGCCTTGGCATAATTGGAGAAAGTGAGCCTCCTAGAAATGTTTTAATTGATTTGAATGGTGATATTTTAAGTTATGATATTGGAATAATTCAAAATTCTAATAATCCAAATTACATTTATGAACTATATTATCAAGACTATGAATATCAAATAATACCAAAAGTTGTTGTTTTACAAATATCAAGTAATAATTTGCAACAATCTTATAATGGTATGACTCCTTTCATTAGAGAGTTTAATATCACTGGAGCTGTACAAGGTGAAGTTTTAAATAATGAAAATATTCATTTTTCATTCACTAGAGAAGCAAATGATAATAGAGCAAATAGTGATTCAGGAAGATATCAAGTTGCAGCTAGCAGCTTAAATCCAAATTATTCTATTAATTTGCATCAAGATTATGTATTTACAATATTACCAACAACTTCCATTATTAGATTAAATAAAACAAATATATATGATCCGTTAAAAAGAGAATTGATGCTTGATGAGCCCGAATTGCCATTTTTATTGGAAACCGATTTTATTTTTAACGAAACTAATCCACCCAAAATTCGCAATTTTGTAGGAGAGACCAGCAAAACTGATCATGTTGAAAAGTTAAGTTTTTTAACGAATGGAGTTTCAAGAGTAAGAAGTGCCTTTTTTGCTTTGAATATGCAAAGCTCAAAAGAGGCTTTAGAAAATGGAATAAACATTTTTAAAACAGCAATTGATGAAATGCTTAATAGCGATAAAACAGCTATTAAGTATGCTTCTGATTTCGGAGATATTTCAGGCTTATTGTTTAATAATTTAGATACTTTAGCATCTAGAATTGATGAAATATCTGCAATTTATAATTCAGGCTACACTGCAATGAAACAAAAGTTTGACGAGTTGTTGAGTTTTGTTAATATATTGAGTTCAACAATGGATCAAGAAAACAACTATATTTCATTCACATTTAATGAAGCAGATTGGCCAGAGGGAGATTTTGTTGTTAATCAAATTCTCAATTTTGAGTTTGAAAGTCATGGATATAACACAGTATACATATGGGAGCAAAATTCATTTGTAACTATTATTAAAAGACATTTACTTTTAAAAGTTCAAGACATTGAAAAGAAATATGGAGAAATTCAAGAAGAAGCTCAAATAAATGTTATTTATCAAATATTTGATTCAAAAGGAAGTTTAATAACATCTGGTGTTTCATTAATTGGGCATCCTAGTGTTTTGAATTTTAATAGAAACTGTGGGACTTACAATATTTCAATAGACCAAATGATAGTAGATAATTTGGGTAGCTATTTAATTAGCTTGCATCCTGAAACTACAAATCCTAAATTTAGAATCGTTAAAAATAAGATAACTGTAGTAATGCTTGATGTAGGAATTGAAGGCGATCTTATTTATGGAACAACTATTGCTACAAGTACAATTAATTCATATAGACTTTTAGATATTTTCGAAGAAGTAGATAAGACAACAGCTATTGATTTTTATAAAGCATATTATGGGACCCCTGAGACTCCTAGTGATGCTCAATTACTTGAGTTTTTTGGAAGGCCATATTTTGGTGATAAAATAGGATCTAGTTACACTAATTCAGTAATTAATACTAGTTCTGCTGTTCACCACTTATATTTAGAATCAGAATATGAAGAAGGTATTTATAATGATAAACTTGGTTTATCAAACCTTGATAGTGACGATTATATAATTTGTGCAGAGAATTATTTTTCAACAAACTATGAAGTCAGAATACTTTCTGGGTTACTAAGGATCTCAAGAGCAACAGCTAATTTAGAGGTTCAAGCTGGCAATAATATTTCAAGAAAATATTCAGAAACATTTAAATTCACATTCCATTTCCCAAGCCTTCCACTAGGGGTTTCTGCTGATTTGATGTTGAATAAATTAGATAACGTAACAGGGGATTTAACTCCAATTGGATTGATTTCTGAGTCTAGCAACATTTTCATTGATTTGAATCAAACAACTAATCCAGAGTTAACAGATTTGCACACAAAGGTATCAGTTGATTTATCTGATTATAAATTATATTTGACAAATATGTATGAGGGATCAGAAATTGTTACCAAAAATTATAAATTTAGCTTTGATATTAGTGGATATAGTGTTCAAATAACCCCTAAAGAAATATACTTAACTATTACTGACATGAGTGATAAACAAAATATGGTTGTTGAGTATGGGACTTTCGACAATCCTCTTGGACATGCAGGCTCAAATAACAACAATTATAAAATTACATATGAAGGATTTGCATCATGGGATATAGAAACACTTAATCCGAGTGTGGACTTACAACCAGGAGAAGCAAATGCACCTAAATTTAATTTGTATTCAGTAGCATCTACTATACCTAAAGTGATTAGTATATCTGATATGACTTGGGATGCTCTAGTTTCTCATAATGTACTAGAAAACTATACAGCAATAGTTGTAGAAGGTAGCACGCTTGTTACCAATAAAAAGCAAGTACAAATTGAAATTGATCCAGATAAACTTAAAACAGCATTTAAATTTTATACATATTCGCCATTAAGTGGTACTTGTACCTTTTCAAATATGATGATATATCCATATTTGTCAGAAACTGTTGCATTGTATAATGAAACACCAGGATCAGAAAAACTAGAATATGAATCATATAAAATTATTGGTGGAACATATGGTCCTATGGACTTTAGGTTTAAAGATGGCTCTCAAGCTGCATATCAAGAACAACTACATTCATCAATTTCAGATGTTTTACATAGAGGAGAATTTAATCTTAATATAGTGCCATATGTTGGGAGCAATCCACCTGATGTAGCTGTTGGAAGTGATACAAGAAAAACAATTCGTGAAGTTAATAAAAAGGAAACATTATTTAATCATAAAATAACAGTTGCTAAAATTGCTACAGGATGGAGAGTTACTGTTTCTAATTTTTCACCGACAAGTAATTATACGGTAGACAATCAAGTTGTAGAGTTTTCTGATGCTGAAGTAAAATATGTATATCAAGTTATAGATATTGTTCCATCAAAGAAAAATATATTTTATAATACAAATTATTCAGATTGGCAAACAGGTAATCGCTTCCCATTCTATGTATTTGATACTTCAGTTTCTCAGCAAACTTATAATCAATACTTATCAAATGGATTTGAAAATTATAATATAAGTGAAGATTATACATTTAATTTAGGTAACAAACCATATCCAAACAATCTTATAACTATTCAAAGCTCGCCTTCGCCTAATGCCTTAAATACAATGTATTCCGTTTTATTAAAATATACTTCTGCAGAGCATTTTGATGATGGTGTAAATTTAGTATCAACTGCAGATTATGCAGATTATTTTAAAGTTACATCAACTACTGAAGGTAATCCTGTAACTGTTGCATCAAATAAGAGGCAAGAGCACTTAGCAAATAAATTTGAGAAACAAAAATCTTTGCCATTAATATTTAAAGAGCAACAAAGTCTAACCATGCAAGATATGGAGTTAAAAGAATATGTAAACTCTGACGTCCCATATGGATTTGAAAGATTAGAACATGCATATGAAGGTCTTAACTCAAGTTATGATACATATAATGAAGCTTATGATTTTGTAAATAGCTTGGCAATTATGAAAGTGTATGACAAACTAAGCATTTCATTTAGAGCTAAGAAAATTGATGAATACAAAACATCGACTAGTCTAGCTTTTGTATTAAGTCATACTAGTACTGGAGCAAGTGGTGATAGCGTTCAATATCCTGAATATCAAAGAACAGAAAAACACTCGGTTTTGATGTTTAGAATGAACTCAAACTCAAATCTAAATTCTACTTCTAAGTATTATTTAGATAACGGTATTCAAGCATTTAGTCTAGAATTTTTAGTTTATTATGAGGTTAGCAATGGCCAAATTGAAATAGTAGAAGCTTTTTCATCTAGTCCTGTTGATGCTCCTACTATTTTTGATGGTTATTTACATACATTTAATTTCTTCCATGATAAAGCTAATATGATGATATACGTTGATATTGATAATAGTCATTCAAGTGTAATAAGTTTGAATAGCTTGGCATATCAAGGTATAGGTGCAAGCGGTGAGGTTATCTTCAATATTTTAGAGTCTATTGAGCCACAAGTAGCATATCCGGGGCCTGTAAAGATTGGTGTTTTGAGCGCAAACTTAGATATTGACATTAGAAGAATGTCCTCTGCAAATCAAGGATTTTATGAAGTCAGTGGCTCTAAATTAATTCTTTCTTCTAATTTTAAATATGTCACCAAAAATGTTAGCATGCCATATGCAAATGTAATTGATTTAGGGTTAATTTCACAAGATGTTGTTCTCAAATATTATTTAAATGGAATAGAGCAATCAAGTGGGTTAACAGCATTTGATTTACTATTAGGCTCTAATAAGCTAGAAGTATATGCTTATTATCAAGACGATTTAATTGATAGATTAATTACATATGCTTACTATTATCCAGCAACTTATCCAGAAATGTATAAATTTGCAGATTATAGAGTAATTTATACAAAGGATTTAGGTTCTACAGAATCAATTACAATAGGAGCCAATTCATTTTATTTTGATGGTGATACGACACTAGGAAAAAGTCAAACAATGCTAGATGGCAGATATGATAATTTCATGAATTTCTTAATTGGACAAAATGGAGAAAATGGATATACACCATTAATCTATTATTATGATAATCCAGAAGATATAGAAGGAACTAAAGTCTTAATAAATGGCAAGCCTGAGTTTGTCACACCTGCATTTAATGTTATAGAACCAATGCGTGGTGATATTTATGCAGATCCTTACGGTTATAATGAAGCTCCAGGTCAAGATACAGGAAGATTGTTTAAGTTTGAACCTTTTGATACTAATATTAAAAGTGTATCAATGACATTTAAATTGTTTGAAACATTGAACTTAATAAGTGCAGATGGGTCAAGAGAGTTGCTTGATAGTGATAGTGGAACTCCGGGCGAATATGATGGAGGTTTCCAAGTTGTCAAAGAGCTTACAAAAGTTGCAATGAGACTATTTTACAATAGTAGTGCGAATAGATCGATATTGATAACAAACCAATTAGAAAATCCTGGTATATATTATGAAGAAGGTCTAGGTAATCTAACATTAATTCACGGCGTGACATTTGCGGCAAACAAGGATTATCGTATATCTTTACTAAAAGATACGACTGGCACAAGTATATTGTTATATGAAGATGGTAGTTTAATTTATAAATCACCACTAGATATTAACAAAATGTCCTTGATGGGCAATAAATTTGAAACAAAACTTGTTTTTGGTAGAGCAATTATTAAAGATGTAGCATTTAATTATACACATGATCTTAATCAAGATAGATTAATTAAGCATGGTTTAAATTTTATTAATGCCTTAGAAGAGACAGAATTTGATGCTTCAGTTACACCACAAGAAATAGAAGAATTTAGACAAATACCAGAAAGAAATATACTAGAATCAGGTTATGCGAACCTAAAATATAAATACGATAATGCTGGAGCATCTGCTAAATCAATAATTAGTATATTTAGTCCTGTAAATGAGCATAATTTAACTTTTGAAATATCTAATTCAAGCCTTGATTTTACTTATAAAGGAGAGTCTTCCAATTCTGTTGTGCAGTCAGAAGCAATAAGTCTATCAAAAAATACCGAATATGCTATTAAAATATCAATAGGTGAGCAAACTACAGTTGATTCTGGATTATTGCCTATTGGTCTTGTTAATGTTAGTTCAGGTCCAGTTGATTGCGTTCCTGTATATTTTGAAATAAACGGCGATAAACATACTTTCTATATGCCAGATAAAGGAGTAGAGCAATCTTCATGGATTGAGAAATATGCATATTCTAATGCTTCTTGTTACGTAATGAAAATGACATTTGATGGCTTGGTCGCGACTGTTTCAGATTTTGGAATGTATAGACAACGAAACTTTGATTTTGTTGGATATACTTTATCCAATATGCCGCTCAACGAATTGCCATAACTTTTTGTTGGTGTTTTTTGATATTAATAAAAAATTTTGAATAAAAAAACACCGTTAAGGTGTTTTGTGGCACCCCCAAGGGGAGTCGAACCCCTGATTCCAGCGTGAGAGGCTAGTGTCTTGACCACTTGACCATGAGGGCATGAGTATGAAAATGTCGCTTTTTGTATAATAACATAAGATATTATAAGTATCAATAAATTATTGAATATTATTTGTAAATGAATGAAAAAATTAATAAAAAATTGAAATTATTACCAAAAGGTAGTGGTGTATATATTATGCTAGATAGGCATAATACGATAATTTACATCGGTAAAGCTAAAAATTTAAAAGCAAGGGTTAATCAGTATTTTTCTTTAGCACCTAAAAATAAAAAAACCATGTTGCTTGTTTCTGAAATAGCGGATTTTGAATATATTTTAACTAATTCTGAGCTTGAAGCATTAGTACTTGAAAATTCTCTTATTAAATTGCATCAACCATTTTACAATGTGTTATTAAAAGACGATAAGACGTATCCATATTTAAAAATTCATATTAATGATGATTTTCCATGGATAGAAATAGTTAGAGTTGTAAAAAAGGATGGAAGTTTATATTTTGGCCCATATATGAGAGGAATTACGGCATCAGGCTTATTAGATATTATTCAATCAATATTTCCAATAAGGGGTTGTAAAGGACCTTTGCCCTTAAAAAAAGCTAGGGGTTGTTTAAAAAGTTTTATTGGAACATGCTCAGCACCATGTGTTAAGGCGATAAATAAAGCAGATTATGACTTAATAGTTAAAAATGTAATAAGTTTTCTTTCTGGAAAAGATAAATATGTTAAAGAAGAGCTAAAAAGAAAAATTGAAATATTTTCCAACCAAGAGGATTTTGAAACTGCAATAGAATATAGAGACAAGTTGCAAATGCTTGATAAATTAGAAAGAGAACAAGTCGTTGATGTAGCTCAAAAGATTTCTGTAGATGTCTTTGTTAGATTAGTCGATAAAGAATATGGTGTAATAACTGTATTAAATGTTAGACATGGAAGTTTGATTGGTATTCAAAATATACAAACATATAATTTGCTTGAAGATAGCGATGTTTTATCTAGCTATATATCACAATATTATGAAATTAATCCTATTTTAGTTAAGGAAATAATTATATATCCAGATTTTGAATTTAAAGATGAATTGCAAGATCATTTAAGTGAGATTAGAGGAAATAAAGTTAAAATATCATATCCTAAGGCAGGAATAAAAAAACAACTTTTATTATTTGCTTTAAACAATGCAAAAGAGTATTTATCAAAAGTAGTAGTAAGAAGTTCAAACATAGAAGATTTAGTGTTATCTTCATTAAGAAGCTTAAAAGAGGATTTAGGACTACCTACATATCCAAGACGAATTGAATGTTACGATATATCAAATTTTGGTGCTTCTGATAAAGTTGCCTCTATGGTTGTTTTTTTAAATGGATTACCAAATAAAAAACATTATAGGAAATTTAGAATTAAAAATGTCAAAGGTGTTGATGATTATGCTTCAATGTTTGAGGTTTTAACTAGAAGAATGGAATCTTTAGAGTCTGATGATGTTAGCTTTGTAGAAAAACCAGATTTAATAATAATTGATGGTGGAAGAGGACATTTGTCAACAGTTTCACCAGTTATTTTAAAGCATAATATTCCATTTATTGCTTTAGCAGAAAAAAATGAAGATATATATCTTTGGAACAATGAAAAAGTGTTAAACTTAGATAAAGACAGTGATTCTTTAAAATTACTCCAAAGAGTTAGAGATGAAGCACATAGATTTGCAAACAAATATCAATCAAATCTTCAAATGAAAAAAATGTTATCGTCTAATTTGACTGGTATTAGAGGTATAGGGGAAGTTCATTCAAAGGCATTATTTAAGCATTTTAAAACAATTGAAGCAATAAGCAAGGCGACAATTGATGAGCTGATGAAAGTGCCAGGTATTGGAAGGAAAAAAGCGAAAGAGATTAAATCATTTTTTGAAAATAAGCTATAGGAGAAACAATGAAATATAAATTAATAGTTGCAGACTTTGACGGCACCATTACAGATTCAAGGCTTAGCATATCTAAAAGGTTAAAAAAAGCTGTAAATGATTTTCAAAAAGAAGGTGGATTTTTCACTATTGCCACAGGAAGAATGACTTCTTCAATATTGCCTTATGCAAAAGAATTAAATGTTTCTAATGATTTAATATCTTTTCAAGGTGCAATGATATCTGACTATAAGACAGGTGAAATTTTTAAAAAGACCACTATAGATTCTTCTTTGGCTTTTGAAATATCAAAATTTTTGGAAAGTTTTGGCTGGTATTATCACACGTATTTACTAGATGAATATTTAATAGAGCAACAAACGGAATATACAAAAGAATATAATTTATTTACGAAATGTCATTCAAAGGAAATAAAAAATAAAGTTTCATCATACATTAAAGCAAATAACCTGTCTCCACTAAAATTTATGGTTATAGCTCCTTCAAGCGAGAATTTTTTTATTTATAATGAAATACTTTCAGAGTTTTCTGATTTCGTTTTAGTAAATACTTCTAGTCCAAAATTTGTTGAAGTTATTAGTAAGCAAGTCAATAAAGGAATTGCTGTAGATTATATTGCAAAAAAATTAAATATTGAAAGAGATGAGATTATATGTATAGGGGATAGTGGCAACGATATTTCAATGATTAAATATGCAGGTCTTGGGGTAGCTGTTGCCAATGCGTCAAATGAAGCAAAAGAAGTTGCTAATTTCATTGCCCCTTCTTGTTATGATGATGGAGTTTCATATATTATTGAAAAGTTTGGTTTAGAAAAAAATATATAAAATATATACAGTTTATAGTTTTATAAAAAGTTTCAATATTGACAAATTCATAGTTTAATCATAAAGTAATATATGAAAGTATATGGTTAATATGTTTTATAAGGAGAAGCTATGGAAAATAAGGTTGTTGTAATTACAGGTGGTTCAAAAGGTATTGGAGCAGAGTTAGTTAAATTTTTTCAAATTGCAAATTGGCAAGTTATTTCAATAAGTAGAACATTTAATGACTATAATAGGGATAATATATATAAAATATCTTGTGATGTTTCAAATGAGAAACAAGTATATGATGCCATTAGTGAAGTAATCGATAAGTTTGGTAGAATTGACATGTTGATAAATAATGCAGGCATGGGAATTTCTGGTGCTGTAGAACATACCACATCAGAAAATGTTAAAAAAATCTTTGATATTAATGTTATTGGATTGTCTTATTTTACTCAAGCCTGTTTGCCATATCTAAGAGAAACTAAAGGAAAAATAATTAATATATCTTCATTAGCTGCTGTATTACCTATCCCTTATCAGTCATATTACTGTGCCGCTAAAGCAGCAGTAAATTTATTTGGAGATAGCTTGAGAAATGAAATAAGACCATTTGGGGTGCAAATTATGACAGTAATGCCAGGTGATGTTTCTACATCTTTTACAGATAATCGCGTGAAAGCAGAAGAAGTGGGGAGTTATGGTAGCTTTGTGGAAAAATCAGTGGCTGTTATGGAAAAAGATGAAAGGGGTGGTATGAGTGCTGAATACGCTGCTAAAGTTATTTTTAAAAAGGCAATCAAAAAAAGAATACCACATCATCTTGTTGTTGGTACTGATTATAAAATATTATGGTTCATTTCTAAGTTAGTGCCTAAAAAACTTTTAAGTTATATCTTATTTAAAATGTACGGTGGACAGGATTAATACTTTGCTTTTAAAAGGGGGCTGTTAAGAAACTCAAAAAAATCTTAACAGCTTTTTTGTTGTCGAAACACAAACACATTTAGAGAAGTGCTATTTTGACATTAACTATTTATATGTTGTAGTTATTTAAATATTTCTTAACAGTCAATTTCTTTTTTAGGATTATGACTTATTTTGTTGCATAATTTTACTTTATTTGATTGATTTAGCAGTTCTTCTATTTTAGTTTTTGCATCATCAAGATTATCTACTAAATTTTCAAATTTGTATATATGCCCATTATATTGATAATAGACTGTATTTAAACCTGGATTATTTGCTAAAATAGCTTCAATAGAATCTTTTTTGTGGTGGGTAGTTGAGTCTAATAATACGTATAAATATCTAGCATCCTTTTGGAGTTGCATTGTGTTAGATTCGAGTTCAACCAAGTCATTACATCTGACAGAAACATTGCTACCTCTAATTGACAAGGTACCTGTAACTTTAACAATTTCTCCGACTTTGAGTAAGTGTCCTTTTTTAGATGAAAGGTTTTCAAAGGCTATCATTTCTATAGTTCCAAAACTATCTTCTAATTTGAGTTGATAATAGTTTGAGCCATTTCTGCTTACTCGTTTTTTTACTTCTCTAAATATACCTACAAATGTAACATAGTCGCCATCTTTAAACTTGATATCATAAGGGTTAGCTTCTGCATCTTCGAAGTTTTCTAGCTCATCGTTTTCATCAGAAATCAGCGAATCAATAACTGTAGAGTCAAAGTTTATATCAGATTTTTCAAAAACGATAGAGTCAAGAGGGTGGCCAGAAACATACATGTTTAAAGCAAGCATTTCATTTTCTAATATGACAGAGTGGGGATATTCTTTATTTTGTATGTTATCAATGTTAGTATCAAGCTCAATTTCCACATCAAAGAAATCTAGAAGACAGTTGCTTTGATTGTTTTCAGTTTCATAATTTGCTTTTGCTTTTTTTATCATAGTTAATAAGTTCACCATCATAGTCGATCTAAATTCATTGAAGCAATCTAGTGCACCGCCACGAATTAAATTTTCTATAGCATCCTTTGTTATTGGTCTTTCTAATGTTTGCGTTCTATATATAAAATCATAAAAACTTGTATATTTTCCATTAGTTTCTCTTTCATTAATAATATCTTCAACGGTTTGTTTACCAAGACCTTTTATGCATTCAAGCCCATATCTAATGCTTTTATCTTCCGCAGTAAATAACCCTTGACTATTGTTAATATCGGGTCTTACAATGTTGATTCCCATTCTTTTTATAATGGGCAAATATTTTCTCATTTCATCTGCTTTGTATATACGACTGTTTATAACAGCAGCCATATATTCTACAGGATAATATGCCTTATAATATGCAGTAATATAAGCAATTACAGCATATGCTGCTGCATGAGATTTATTAAAGGCATATTCTGCAAATTTTTCCATTTGTTGGAAAATTGCTTTTGCAGTTTTTTCACTAATTCCATTTTCAATACAACCAGGAACTTCTGGTAATCCTTTTTCATTTAAAACTAAATTGCCATTTTTATCTCTTTTTCCATAAACAAATATATCACCTTGTTTTTTCATTTCTTCAGGTATTTTTTTGCTGATGATACGTCTAAAATTGTCAGCTTTATTTAAGTCATATCCAGCTAGAACTTGAGTGATTCTCATAGCTTGTTCTTGATATACAATTATACCTGCAGTTAGTCCAAGAATATCTTTTAATCTATCGTCTAGATATGTGATTTTTTCTGGATTATGTGTACCTTCAATGTATGTATCAATATTATCCATTGGACCTGGTCTATATAAAGCAACTCCTGCAATAATGTCTTCTAAACAAGTTGGCTTTAATCTTCTCATAAAGTTTTTCATACCGGGACTTTCAAGTTGAAAGACTGCATCTGTATCTCCGCTTGAAATTAATTCATATACTTTAGGGTCATCATATTTATCGTCAAAAGTAACATCTATACCTTTAGTTTTTAAAATTGTATCATGAGCAAGTTTGATATCAGTTAGTGTTTGTAAGCCAAGAAAGTCCATTTTCAATAGGCCCATTTGTTCAACTTCATCTTTATCATATTGGGTAGTTACTTCATCTTTATTTTTTGCAAGAGGCAAAGTGTCAATTGCGGGGTTTTTGTATATAACAACTCCAGCAGCATGTACTCCAGAGTGTCTAGATAAATTATCGATTTTTGAAGCAGCATTGATTACTGATTTAAAAACTGGATTTTCTGCACAAAAGTCATCAAGTTCTCTTTCATAGTTATCACTATTTGGGTTTAGCAATTCTTCTAGCTTAAGCTTTTTATTAGCAAATGTATCTTCTGGAATAGAATTAATCAACTTTGTCGATTCATCAAAAGACAACCCAAAAACTCTAGCAGCATCTCTTATTGCTTGTCTTTTCTTCATGCGTCCAAATGTTATAATTTTCGAGATATGTCCTTTACCATATTTTTGGGTTACATAATCAATAACTTTTGGTCGCTTATCTTGACAAAAGTCAATATCAAAATCTGGCATAGTCATTCTATCTTCATTTAAAAATCTCTCAAATATCAATCCATATTTTAATGGATCTACATTGGTAATTCCAATTGCATATGCGACAATACTTCCGACACCACTTCCTCTTCCTGGTCCTACGGGAATGTCATTTTTCTTTGCCCAATCAATAAAGTCCCAAACTATTAAATAGTATTCAGCAAATCCCATTCGTATAATAACATCAAGCTCTACATTAGCTCTATTTTGGATTTCCTCAGTTATATTGCCATATCTTTTTTGTAAACCTTGTTCAGTAAGCTTCCTTAAGTATTCACATGGTTTTAAATCGTCAGGACATTCATAGCGGGGTAGTTGATACCCTTGTTTTCCGATTGTAAAGTTGCATTTTTCTGCTATTTCATATGGGGTAGTCGTAGATTCCGGGCACCAACTAAAAATTTTTTCCATTTCTTCTCTTGTTTTAAAATAAAATTCATCATTGGGAAAGCGCATTCTATTTTCATCTGATAAAATCTTCTGAGTTTGAATACATAATAAAATGTCATGATATTTTGCATCTTCTTTAGCTATATAATGAATATCATTTGTTGCTACACACTTTACACCAATTTCTTTTGCTATTTTAACTAAAAGTGGATTTGTTAGTTTTTGTTCTTTTAAATTATGATCTTGCAGCTCGATGTAAAAGTCCCCTTCATCAAAAATAGATTTTAGCTTTAAAGCATATTCAACAGCCTTTTCATATTTATCCGGAACAAGGTCATCTAGTAGTAGGCGAGGTAATCTCCCAGCAAGACACGCTGACAAACAAATTAGACCCTCACTATGTTTTTCTAACAATTTTAAATCAATTCTTGGCCTAAAATAGAATCCTTCAAGAAATGATAAAGTATTTAGTTTACATAAGTTTTTATAGCCTGTTTTATTTTTAGCAAGTAATACTAGATGATCACTTTCTCTATTTTTATCTTCATTATGAATATCGTCAGTAACGTAAAATTCGCAGCCAATTATAGGTTTAATTTTTTCTTTTTCGCAAGCTTTGATAAATTTTAAAGCACCATAAAGATTGCCATGATCTGTTATAGCAAGGGCTTTAGCATTTTGTTCTTTAGCTTCAGCTACTAAATCATCAATTGATGCAAGACCATCTAAAAGACTATATTCTGTATGAACATGCAAATGTATATAACCATTATTTGTCGACATTATATCCTCCTAATTTTAGAAATATATTATATTTAGTTTTACAATTTTAAAAATAAAAAAGACTATTGTTTAGTTTTTTGCTGATTAGCAAATTCAACTATTTTATTTAATCTATGTGCTAAGCCACTTTTTGAAGGCTTATCTTCTAGTATTTTTGCAAGCTCTGAGAGTGGCAAATCGGGGTGTTCTAGTCTAGCAAGAGCTGTTGATTTTAGTTTCGGATTGAGATTATCAATTTGTTCATTTTGTATTAAAGTTTGAATTGCAAGTAACTGTTTTGCAGAAGCTTTTGCAGTTTTGGTTATATTTGCTATCATACAATTTCTTTCTCGATTTGTGTCATTGGTAAGCATCCTCAATGCTAAAATATTTTGTAATTCAAAATATGTATTTACAGCTCCAATAATTATTAGAAAATCTAATATCATTTCAGCATCTTTTATGTATATGATTACTACATTATTTTTGGTTCGACTGTTTGATCGTATATCAAAATATTTTAATAAAGTTTTGATTTCTTTAGATATTTCAGTATTTTTTACAACAATCTCTAAACTATATCCGCCACTTGGTTTTTTTATATTTTGTGGAACATAAATTGAGCCAGAGGATGCAAATAAGCCTTGTAAAAAAGCTTTTTTACTTGTGTCACTTTTTAAATCATCTATATTGATACTTTGGAAAGTATTAATTTGATCATTAAATTGACCTGAGAACATTAAAAGTTGTATTGCATTTTCATTTAATATTTCAACAATATATATTGTTTTATCATTTAAGTTGCTAGTAGTTTTATTTTCATAGATGATAGGGAAGTGGCTTGTGATATGTTGAATTAAGCCTGCAGTTTTATGGGCCAGCTCAAAATTAGAAACTTCGATAATTATTCCACTTTTATCTTGTTGTTTAAATAGATATCCACTTCCCGTTAACATACCATTAATAAATGCTTTTTTTTCAGCTTTAGTGCTAATTTTAGCTTCTAAGATTTCTTTTTCTAATAATTGTGGTATGTTAATTTTTTGGCTCATAAATTTATTCCTTAGAACATATCAAATTGTATAAAATTTACTTTAGTTTTTATTAAATAAAACTACTTTTTAATAGTATCACTTTATTATTTTTAAGTCAACACTAAAAAATAAAAAATTAATTAAAAATTTTAACTATAATAATTATTGTCTTAAAAAAAGCCCCTTAATTTGCAATAATCAAATTTTTTCAAAAAAGCATTTTTTAGGATTTTATATGGTTTTTATTTTGATTTTTTATAAAATGTTAGCTAAACTTGCAATTATGACTGCATAACAGCAAAATAAATGGAGGGAAAAATAATAAAATGAAATGAAAATTCATTCAAATATTGATATTTTTTATAGATGAAAATAATTTGATATATGTTAAGTCTAATGTTAAGTGCAACTGAATTTTATCAGCGAGAGGCTTAGGAGTAAGTGCAATCTTTTGTTTAGCTCCATCTTTGGGTTTTCTTTTTTTTGGCTGATACTGGCAGTAAAATAACCTTGAATCGTCTAAAAAATTGCATACTAAAACGCAGTCTTTTAGGACAGTTAAAAAGTAAGTGCAACTTATCATAAGCTCAAAATCCAATGTTTTAGGTCAATAAAATTTATCGTATTTGGTAAAGCCTTGTTGCACATAATTCTCGCTCATTTGTAGGCGACATAGATGTTCCAACAATTGAGAGCTGCTACAGTAAATCTTTTTCATACAAATTATGATTTACATTACATTTAGTATTATAAATATTTGTTCAAGCTAGGTCTTTTAAATTTAGTATTTTTCATGATCTCTTCTCTCTATTTTAAGAATCTTATAGAAAAAAGCACTTAATTTTAGAAAAAAAATTTTAAGACGAGCCGCAGTTGCACTTAACATTAGACTTAACAAATAATTTGATATAACACTTATTGTTGCATATATAGGTATAAAAATTATGTAATTTGTGTTAGTATTTTTGTATGAGTATTTTTAATAGAAAAATATATTTATTAATTTTTGTTCTTGCAATATTATTGTTGGTTTTTTTGTTTGCAACTTCAAATAGTAGTATTTGCGCTTTAGCAAAAGAACCAGTTGGAGCAGTTGTTTCTCCAAGTGATATAAATATGTATGTAAACACTAAGGTAACCGTGACTCTCTCTCATACTGAAGACATCTATTACACATGGGTTAGGTATAGTTCTATAACAAATAATGAAATAGGGCAATCCTCAACAGAGACAAAATATTTAGATACAATCGAATTTAAAGATGATGGCTATTATGAAGTGCAAGCATATACAAAAACAGGTGGTTTGCCAGATGAGAAAAAAATAGTTAGGACAGCTCATGTTGATAAAGTAAAACCTAGTATAAATGCAGAAAGTATAATAGTTGATATTGATTTTTTTAAGGACGAATCTGGTATTCCTCCTGTAAAAGTTTTAGTAAGCGTTTCAGACAACATTGCTAATGGAGTACAGACGGTCTCTCTTGATGTGGAAAGTGAAAAAAACTTTTTTACAAAAGAACCAAGTGATCCTACAAATCAAAAATATGGTATTGAGTTTACTCCGCGAAACAGTTTCAACTATTCTAATGCTTCTATCACAGTTAGAGATAAGGCTCAAAACGAGCATAGTATTCCAGTTTCTCAATTAGGATTTTTAACAGATGATATTTTACCAATTTTAGAAGATGTGAAGAATGAGCTAATTGGATATAGTTCTGAATATTACACGGAAAGTGGAGCAGATTTAGTGGAAGAAACTGTAGCAAGTTTTAAAACCTCGTTATTCTCTGGTATTTTTCAGCCATCACAGCTAGAGAGTATTTTGCGTGATTTAAAAGATGCAGTTGAAGGTAGCCCATTAATTGAATTTAAGCTTCAAAGTCCATTGTCGGCTACCAATATAGTTGTAAATGCAACCATAAGTGAAATATCCGATCCTGTGGCAATCAAAAAAGGTAGTTTAATTGAAATCATTTTAGATAATGTGCAAGCCAATGAAATACGAGAATCAAATGTTAAGGAAAAGGCCATATTCTTTTCGGGGATAAATTCCCCAAATGCTTATACTTTTTCGTTAACATTAAAAGTTAATGGTGAAATATACAATGGTTTACAAAAGATAGATTTAGAAATTGATTTTATTAATCAAAACGCATATACACTAAAACTATTTAGAGATAATAAAAAATCGGATGTCTTAGAAGAAATTACTTTAAGTAGCACAATAAATAAAGCTGAAGGCACTGCTTCTGAGTCTGGCGATTTTTATCTAGTTGTTCAAGAACTACAAGCCGATACATCAGATATGCTATCAATTGGTGGTAAATTATATAAAAAATCAACAATTGGAATCACTATTGGTGTTGTACTTGGTGTAATTATTTTAGCAATAGTTATTGTTATTATTGTAAATAAAAAGAGTGAAAAATAAATAGGCTGTTAAAATTGAGCTGACCCCAAAAAGTTGGACCAAGAAAATCTAACTTAAGGAGGTCAGTTTTTTATGACAAAATTTGTTGAGAAGTTTAGGAGAAAGGTTGTAAAAGTTTTCTTTCATTGTAATTGCGTTTTGATAAGAAAAAACTGTTAAAAAATTTTAGTTTCTTAACAGTCGCTTAGTTATTATAATACCAAAGTAATTTTTATATTATTCTTATAAGAAATACATTTATATTCTCAGAAATATCATCAATAATGTTTTCATCAAATCCATCTTTACTCTCAGCAATAAGATAACCTATATCTTTATTGGTATTAATTTTGTAAGTAGAGGGTTTAGATTTTTCAATTATTTTAACTATACTTTCTTTTGCATTGCCAACATTATTAAAGGCTACGGCAAATCTTATTGTATTAGGCTCTCTTTCAAATGATAGGGCCGGAAAATTTACACTATTTTTGATGTTTCCGTTTTCTAAATATTCTTTAATTTGAGCAGCAGCCATATATGCACAGTTTTCCTCTGATTCTTCTGTGGATGCTCCTAAATGTGGTATTGCTATAACGTTTTCAGCACAAAGTGTATCACAAGTTGGGAAATCAACTACATAAGATCTTACTTTTTTATTATTTAATGCTTTCATAATATCATCATTGTTTACAAGTTCACCTCTTGCTGAGTTGATTATTATTACACCATCTTTCATCTTATTAATAGTTTTTGCACAAATCATTTCTCTTGTACTGTCAAGTAATGGGGTATGTATTGAAATGAAATCAGCTTGTTTGTAAATATTTTCAACATCATCAGTTAAACTTGCATATTGTAATGCGGTATTTTTCATATCACCACAAATATATGGATCATATCCTATGACATTCATATCAAGTGCGTTTGCAGCTTTTGCTACTTTTGTTCCTATTGCACCAAGACCAATAAGTCCCAATGTTTTTCCTGCAAGTTCTGTTCCAACAAATTGACCTTTACCCTTTTCAACTAATGAAGGGACTTCTGCTCCACTTTCTTTTATTGTTTCAGCCCATTTGCAAGCTGGAAAAATATTTCTCGCTGCCATTAGCATTCCACATAACACCAGCTCTTTAACTCCATTAGCGTTTGCACCAGGAGTATTAAATACAACAACTCCTCTATCTGTTAATACTGGAATAGGGATATTATTTGTTCCAGCGCCAGCTCTAGCAACGGCTAACAAATTGTCGCCAAATTCCATATCATGCATTTTGAATGAGCGAACTAAAATTGCGTCAGGATTTTCAATTTTTTCAGAAACATTGAAGTCTTCATTAAAAACTTCATAAATTTTATCACTAATTTTATTTAATGTTAGTATTTCATACATGGTTATTTGTTCTCCATTTCAAATTTTTTCATAAATTTAATTAAATGCTCAACCCCTTCAACAGGCATAGCATTGTAGATGCTTGCTCTCATCCCGCCAACGAGCTTGTGTCCCTTTATTGAAACGATTCCATTTTCAGCGGCTTCTTTTACAAATTTAGCATCTAAATCAGGATTGTTTGTTCTAAATACCACATTCATAATTGAACGAAATTTATTTTCAACAGGGTTTTGAAAAATATCACTATTGTCTATAAAATCATAGAGTATTTTTGATTTATATTCATTGATTTTTTGAATTTCTTTAACTCCGCCTAATTTTTCAAGCCATCTAAAAACTAGCATAGCCATGTATATGGAAAAACAGGGTGGTGTATTATATAAACTATTAGCTTTAGCTTGTGTTTTATACATAAGCATAGTTGGGCATATCGCTTGTGGTGAGTTAATTAAATCTTTTTTAACGATAACGATTGTTACACCAGCAGGAGCGATGTTTTTTTGAGCACCAGCATATATAAGTCCATATTTATTAACATCGAAAACTTCACTTAATATATTTGATGACATATCAGCAACTATTGGGGCCAAGGTGTCTGGTAAGTCAATAAATCTTGTACCAAAAATTGTATTATTTTGGGTGATATGGACATAATCTGTGTCCTTTCTAATATTGACTGCTTTCCCTTCAGGAATATATGTAAAGTTTTTATCTTCACTTGAACCACAAACATTAATATCTCCAAATCTAGTGGCTTCTTCATATGCTTTTTTGGCAAAATTTCCTGTTACCATATAGTCTGCTTTTGTGTGTAATAAATTTAATGGAACTGCTGCAAACTGTGTGCTAGCTCCTCCTTGTACAAAAAGAATATCATAGTCATCATTGATGTTCATTAGTTTTTTAAGCAAGGCAATAGCCTCTAAATGTATTGCATCATAAGCTTTTGACCTATGACTCATTTCTGTTACAGACATCCCTGTGCCTTGATAATCAACAAAATCTTTTTGTGCTTCTAATAAAACCTCTTGTGGTAGTGTGCTAGGACCTGCAGAAAAATTGTAAACTTTCATATATACCTTCCTTATCTAAATATTTTAATGATTATATTATACTCTTAGACTAATTTTAAGTCTAACCAATATAGCTTTAAATAGAAGATTATCGCATAATTTGAAATTTTTTAATTAATATATAATATTTAGGATTATATGCCTTTACTTGATTATATACT
>JAAZJD010000083.1 GCA_012800525.1 Clostridiales bacterium | reverse complement strand
GACTGCTGGCACACGCGTAAAAGATAATGTAGAGTACAGGGCAACCTTTAAATCAACATATATTGAGTATAAAGTTAAATGGCTAAATCATGATGGTAGTACAATAAAAACAGACTCTTTACATTATAATCAATTGCCTCGATTTACAGGTGCAGTTCCAACAAAAGCAGCTGATAAAACATATACATATACCTTTAATGGTTGGGATAAGGAGGTTGTCAATGTAGCTGGCAATGCAGAATATACTGCAATATTCAAAAGTGTGTACATTAAATATACAGTTACTTTCTACGCAGAAGATGGTGAAACTGAAATCCTCAAAAAAGCTGATTATCATTATGGTGAGCTAGTTACTAAACCAGCTGATCCAGAAAAAGCAGCAGATAAGACATATACATATGCATTTGCTGGCTGGGAAGGCTGGAATGATGCGGCAAAGAACGTGGCTGGAAGTGCAAGCTACACAGCAACATTCACTGCAACAAAAATTCCATATACATTTACAATTACTGGTGGGACTGTTGATGAAACAGAGGAAGCTCCTGCAACGGTAAATGATGGAGATGAAATTACAGTAACAGCAGCGGTAGCGCCAGAAGGGAAGAAATTCGAAGGTTGGTATCTAAATGGCAACTTGGTGTCCACTGATCCAAATTACACCTATACTTTTGATGCCGAAAGAGCAGTAGCTGGCGAATTTAAACTAGAAGCAAGATATGGAGATGCGACTGGAGAAAATGTCGATATAGATAATCCACCAAGCACAGATACTGTTGTAGAGGGCAAAAAGGGACTTAATGGTGGTGCAATCGCAGGAATCGTCATAGCTTGTCTAGTTGTTGCAGGTGTAGGCGGGTTTGCAATATTCTGGTTTGTCATCAAGAAAAAGACTTTAGCTGACCTTACAAAGATTTTCAACAAGAAAACAAAAAAAGAAGGCAAAGCTGAAGAAGAGGAAAAAGAAGACAAAAAACAAGAATAACTACACTTAATACTACTTTAAACCGCTCTTTTTAAGGGCGGTTTTTTTGTGCAAAAAAATGTTTTCTGAATTTTTTAAAAGTCAGATAAGTGAAGTCTATGCATAACAAAAAAAAGGGAGTATAATTTATATAATAATATAAATATATTAAGGGAGGAAACTCACCATGAAAACGAAGATTCAATCTAAGCATTTTATGCTTATAGCTTTAGCGCTTTTTCTAAGCCTAATTTTTGTCTTTGCCTTTGTGCCAAATTCAAGCAATGTAGCATATGCAGAGACAGTGTCCACTGTAGACATAAGCAATGTACAAAAAGCCCTAATTGGTAATGAGATGTTCTTTGAGGTTAGCTGGTTGAAAGTCCCAGAAGGTGCAGTTTATTCAGTTCAAAGTGTAGAATGGTGGAATGTGACAGATGCCACTCCTGTTCAGTGTGAACTAGGGGATACGTTTCTTGCAGATAATAATTATGAAGTGCGTATCACCATTGCGCTTGAAGAGGGTGGTGGTCATACTTTTGATACTTCTGTAGTAGCTACAATAAATGGTACTACTCCAGCAGATTTTCTTGACAATTATGATGACACTGCGGTTGTGTCACATGACTTTGGAACTGCAGTTGCTCCTTCACCACTTACCATTACATTTGTTCCTGGTACTGGAGGTGGCACCCAATATACGAAGACAGCATATGAAGAGAGAATGTTTTATGACTTTGATCCTCCAACTGACTTTGATCCTCCTGCAACTCCAGCAAATTCGGCTTTTAAAGGCTGGACTGTTCCTCTTCCTGGATACAACACTAAGCCAATTACACCAGGGGGTGGTAAATAGGTTATATTCCCATCAGACACAACTGTAACTGCTCATTGGGAAGAACAATATAAAGTCACGGTCACAAATGGTAAAGTGGAAGGTGAAAACTTTAAATACTATTTTGCAGGTACAAAAGATATTTCTATTCTAGCAAACGATAGAGAGGCAGAGGGGTTAGTATTTAATAATTGGTCAGTTTCACCGGATACTGTTATGATATCCTCACCAAATGAAGCAAGCACAAAGTTTGGTATGCCAGACACACTAACTTCAGGAACAACCATTGAATTTACAGCACATTATTCGTTTAAGATTTACCAAGTCATGTATAGCTCAGGTTCAAGTACTGACCCAGCACCAAGTAATGGTGAGAAAACTCACGGGCAAGAATTTACAACTTTTGCCGCATGTAGTTTAACAAGAGGAGGATATGTTCATGTTGGGTGGAAGAGGGATGGAGAAAGTGAAGTCCCTTCAAGTGCAATCAATAAAATAGAGGCAAATGTTAATCAAGATGTAAAATTGTATCCTGTCTGGAGCAAAAAACATGCAATTACTTGTCAAAATTGTACAAGTGATCAAGACCCACCTGTTGCTATTGAAGGGACTGCTGTTACTGTAACAGCAAATACCCCTGGTGGTGGTGAAAGATTTGATGGCTGGGAAGTTACCCCGTCAAGCGTTATCATCGCCCCTGTATCAGACCAGCCCTTAAAAGGTACATTTAATATGCCAAGCAGCGATGTTACTGTAAGAGCAAAGTATAAAAATGTATATTATGTTGAAGTTATAAATGGTACAGGTGATGGGGACTATGCTCAAGGTGATACAGTTACTATAGTAGCAGATGATCCAGGGGCAGGTCGAAGATTTACAGGCTGGGTTACTACCCCATTTAATGTTGTAGAGATAGTTCCTGCAGGGGCAGATAAGCCTTTAGAAGCCACATTTGTAATGACAAATCAGACTATCAAGGTAGAACCACGATACGAAAATGTATATAACATTACTGTCACAAACGGTACATGTGATAAAAATCCAGCTGTTGCGGCTAAAAATGAACCTGTTACAATAACAGCAAACGATCCAGGTGCAAACCAAAGATTTACAGGATGGACGGTTTTACCAGATACTGTTGTTTTGAGTACTGACGGATTAAATCCTCTAAAAGCTACATTTACGATGATAGAAGAAGAAGTCACTGCTACAGCAAATTATGCAACTGAATATACAGTTACTTTATCTATTGCTGGTGAAAATGAATATAAGAAGTATATTGAAAACGAGATTGTTAATTTGGCAGCGGAAGAAGAAGAAATATATTCAGAAGATAAAGGCAACTGGAGATTTTCATACTGGAAAATTACTGGTGACGAAACCATTGAAATTACTAACAAAACTTCTTATACTGGTGCTAGCTTTAAAATGCCAGCAAAAAATATTACCGTTCAAGGAAACTATGTAAAAATATATCTAGTTACTGTTGTTGGTGGTGAGGGCGGGGGATATTATGCTTCCAATGATTTTGACCCAACTTATACCCCTGATACAGTTAATATTCAAGCCAATGCACCGCAAGATGGGCAAAGATTTAAAAACTGGACAATTGAAGGGGAAGGTGTTACCTTAGGTAGTGCAACTTCTGCAAGCACTTCATTTACAATGCCAGGAAATGCAGTCACAGTTACAGCGAATTATGAATATATATATACAATTACTATCAACGGTGGTACATGTAATAAAAATCCTATGGTTGCTGCTGAAAATGAGCGCGTCAATATATATGCAAATGATCCAGCAGAAGGATATGAATTTGTGAATTGGACAATCGATTTTGGTGATTTTGTTTTTGGCGCACCAAATTCGGCGGATACCTTTTTTGATATGCCAGCATCAAGGGCTGAGGTTACTGCAAATTACAAAAAAATAACATATGCAATAACATATAACAAAGGAGCCTTTGAAGGAGTTACGGGCGATCTTCCAGAAAATGAGGTAAAGACTTATGGCGAAGATTATGCTGTTTCTACAACATATCTAACAAGAACAGGATATACCCAAATTGGTTGGAAAGTAGGAGTTGAAAGTACAGACGGACAAGGAGCTGTCAGCACATTACAAACAAATGCTGTTGCAACTCTATATCCTGTTTGGAAAATCAATACATATACAATTAAGTGGCTTAAGGAAGATGGAACATTAGTAAAAACTGATACTGTAAATTACAATGTCAAGCCCGTATTTGTAGGTGTTGCTCCAACAAAAGAAGCAGACAATACATACACTTATACTTTCAAAGATTGGGGCAATGTGGTAAATGCAGTTGCTAATGCAGAGTATAGAGCAGTTTATACAAAAATATTCATTAATTATACAGTTACCTTCAAAGATGGGGATGAAGTTTTAAGTACAAAAGCTGACTACCATTACGGAGATGAAGTTGTTGTACCAAATGTTTCAGAAAAAGAAGGATATAAGTTTAAAGGCTGGGCACCAGAATTTTCAGAGACATGTAATGGAAATGCTGAATATGCAACTGTTTTCCTAAAAACATATACGTTTGCAGTTTCTGGAAATGCCACTGAAAGTGGAAGCGATGAAGTGCCTGAAACAGTTGTGGATGGAGACGAAGTTACTGTAACTGCAGCTGCAGCTCCAGAAGGCAAGGAATTTGCAGGCTGGTATGTCAACGGAGAGTTGGTTTCTACAAATCCTACATATAAATATACCTTTAATCCTGATGATGGCGACGTTGTCCTAGAAGCAAGATATGAAGATATAACAGTAGCACCAAGTCCAGAGGTAATTACAAGCAACAAAAAGAATCTTGGAGCTGGAGCTATTGCTGGAATAGTTATAGCTGGGTTAGCTGTTTTAGGCGTTGCTATATTCTTTATAGTAAGGAAAAAGAAACAATAAAATGAATTGTAGAATTTAATTTACACTTAAACCGCTCTTTATAGGGCGGTTTTTTGTTAAAAACATTTTTAAGGGTTGCTTTCTTGAGGCGGTGATATCGTTCTAGAGGTGGCAGTTAAATTGTTCTAAAAGCAACTGTGCTATCGTTTAAAAGTGACTGTGCTACCGTTTTAAAGTGGTTACATACTGTTCTAAAAGAGGTTGTTAAACTGTTCTAAAAATAGACCAAAGAGTGTAGAAAAAACTTGATAAGTATACACTGTGATACTACTCTAAAAGCAGACCAAAGAGTGTAGAAAAAACGATAGTAATGATATAGCTGCTTGGTAGTTGAGTTTGCGTTTTTGCATGTTTTAAGATATTTTGAGTTTGCGTTTTTACATGTTTTGGGGTGTTTTGAGTTTGCGTTTTTCTGAAATTTATGTATAATATAGCTATAAAGGAGATAAAAATATGATTCTCAAGCGAAAAATATATGCAAAATTACTTGATTGGAAAAATGTAGCTAAAGGCAGCAAGGCTTTATTAATTGAGGGCGCAAGACGAATTGGAAAATCAACGATTGTAGAGGAGTTTGCTAAAAACGAATATAAAAGCTATATTTTAATAGATTTCAACGATGCAACTGATATTGTATTTGATGCATTTAATAAATATCTTAATGATTTAGACACTTTTTTTATGATTTTATCTACAGAGTATGGTAAACAACTTTATCCGAGGGAATCGCTTATCATATTTGATGAAGTACAACAATTTCCAAAGGCAAGGCAATCAATAAAAAAACTTGTGAAAGACGGAAGATACGATTACATTGAGACGGGCTCTTTAATTTCTATCAAAGAAAATGTTAAAGATATAACGATTCCATCTGAAGAGCGGGTTATTAAAATGTATCCTCTTGATTTTGAGGAGTTTTGTATAAATCTTGGTGAAAAAATGCTCTTGTCATACATAAAACAATGCTTTAATGAGTTAAAGCCTTTAGAGGATGATTTTCATCATAAAGCGATGCTTCTTTTTAAGCAATATATTCTTGTTGGAGGAATGCCTCAAAGTATTGTTGCATACCTTGAAAATAGCCGTAGTTTTGTAAAAGCTGATGGCGAAAAAAGAGATATTCTTTCACTTTATAGAAATGATATTGGTAAAGCGGATTTAAAGTATCGTACGAGAGTATTGTCAATTTTTGAGCAGATTCCTGCATTTTTGTCCTTACATGAAAAGCGTATTCGTTTATCTAACATCGAACGCAATGCAACTTATCCAATGTATCAAGATACATTTTTTTGGCTCAGTAACTCAATGATTACAAATGAATGCTTTAAATGTAATGATCCAAATATTGGATTATCCTTAAATGAAGATAGGACATTTATAAAATGCTATATGGGGGATACTGGACTTTTAGTTAGTCACGCTTTTTCTGAAAGTGAAATAGCAAAAGGTGAACTTTATAGGCAAATTCTACATGGAAACCTCTCTATTAATAAAGGTATGCTTTTTGAAAATGCTATTGCACAATGTCTTGTTGCAAATGGTCATAAATTATATTTTTATACTAGATACAACAAAGAAAAGCGGAGAAATGATATAGAGATTGATTTTTTAATTTCAAATGGCAGTGTAACAAAACCAAAAGTTTTTCCAATTGAAGTCAAGTCAAGCAAACGTTATCAGACGGTATCTTTAGAAAAGTTTATATCTCAATATAAAGAGCGCATCGGAAGGGCATATGTTATTCATCCCAAAAATCTTTCCATAAAAAAAGACATTATATATATTCCTTCCTATATGACAATATGTCTATAAAGCATTAATCTATAGCTTAAATGCAAGATTTAATAGTAAATATACTAAAAATTTTTGTCCTATATGACTATATTTTCGTGAGACATTATGCTCTAGTTTAACTATAGGTACAAATAATATACAATACTGTATAACAAGATTTAATAATGATTTATGCTATATTAGGTTAGCTTATTTTTGAAAAACTGAAAGTTTTTAATTTTATATGCTTATATAGTTGGTTCATACTTAACATATTATATACGCGCGCGCGAATTAAATATTAAAATATTAATATTTTATTTACAAAATCTCAAATTCATGATATAATATTGAAGTTATAGGATTTTTAAAGGGATGGCAAAAATATCGCTAGGCGCATTAAAATTGCTTTAATTTAAAAGATTAGAAGATTTATGAGGAGATGTGCAAGAGCTAGCGAAAAACACTTTAAATTGGCAAATATAACAAAACACATAGTTTAAAAAAGTAAAAGTAGAATTTATATCAAAAATAAAAGGAGATTAGTACATGAGTGATAATAATGTAAGAGAATATGGCCAAGATCAAATTCAGGTGCTAGAAGGGTTAGAGGCTGTTAGAAAAAGACCTGGAATGTATATTGGCACAACGGACCTTAGAGGATTGCATCATTTAATTCAAGAAATTGTAGACAACAGCATAGACGAAGCTCTAGCTGGCTGTTGTTCGCATATTGAAATTACTTTAAATGCAGATGGTTCTTGTACAGTTCAAGATAATGGTAGAGGTATTCCAACAGGAATATTAAAAAAAGAAGGAGTTTCTGCCGTAGAGGTTGTTTTAACCAAATTACATGCTGGTGGTAAGTTTGGCGGTGGTGGATATAAAATATCTGGCGGACTACATGGAGTTGGTTTAGCTGTTGTTAATGCCTTATCTGAGTATCTAACTGTTGAAGTAAGACAAAATGGCAAGCTATATAGACAAGAATATAAAGTTGGTCGTCCACAAGCTCCTCTTTCTGTAGTTGGTGAAAGTGATGAAACTGGCACAACTATGAATTTTAAGCCCGATGCTACGATTTTTGAAAGCATTGATTGGGTTTTTGATGACATAAAAGTAAGAATTAGAGAGCTTGCATTTTTAAATAAAGGGCTGAAATTAACCATTGAAGATAAAAGAGAAGGTAGAGAAAGAATTGAAACATATTGCTATGATGGTGGAATTATAGATTTTGTTGAACAGTTAAATAAAAACAAAGTTGCTATGTTACCATCAGTTTTTTATATCAATGAAACCTCAGGAGACAATGTTGTTGAGATAGCTTTGCAATACAACGATGGATATGATGAAAAAATTTATGCTTTTGCAAACAACATAAATACCCAAGAAGGTGGAGTTCATGTAGATGGATTTAAAGCTGCTTTGACTAAGGTTTTCAACGATTATGGTTTAAATAACAAGATTTTAAAGGAAAATGAAAAACTATCTGGTGATGACGTAAGAGAAGGGTTAACTGCAGTTATTTCAGTTAAGTTAGTAGATCCTCAATTTGAAGGACAAACAAAAACTAAGCTTGGAAATAGAGAAATGAGAACATTGGTGCACAAGGTGTTTAGTGATGCACTTAGTGAATACCTTGAAAAAAGACCAGCAGTTGGGAAAGAGCTAATATTTAAGTCTGTGAATGCTCAAAGGGCAAGAGAAGCGGCAAGAAAAGCAAGGGAAGCAATGAGAAAGGGAGCAATGGAAGGCTCAACACTTCCAGGCAAACTTACTGATTGCATTGATAAAAATCCTTTAAATTGCGAAATATACCTTGTTGAAGGAGATAGTGCTGGTGGTACAGCTAAAAGTGGTAGAGATAGGCAATTTCAAGCCGTATTGCCTCTTCGTGGTAAAATCCTAAATGTTGAAAAAGCAAGAGAACATAGAATTTTAGATAATGAAGAAATAAAATCAATGATTCAAGCTTTTGGTTGTGGATTTGAAAGAAAAGTAAGAGAGGATCAAGAAGAAAAAGGCGGAAAAGAAGAAAAAGGCTTTGATTTAGAAAAAAGAAGATATGATAGAATCATTTGCATGACAGACGCAGACGTTGATGGAAGTCATATTAGGACACTTCTATTGACATTCTTCTATCGCTTTATGAAGCCTTTAGTAGAAAATGGGCATGTATATGTTGCTCTACCTCCTCTATACAAAGTTACAAGAGGAAAAGAGATTAAATATTTTTATTCTGATGAAGAGTTAAAAGCTTATCAAGAAGAAATTGGAACAGCAAGATATGAATTACAAAGATATAAAGGTCTTGGAGAGATGAATGCTGAACAACTTTGGGACACAACAATGGATCCTGAAAAGAGAACACTTGTGAGGGTTACAGTTGAAGACGCAGAAGCTGCTGATGAGATTTTCATAACTTTGATGGGAGATCAACCAGAACTTAGAAGGGCTTTTATTGAAGAAAATGCGAAGTTGGTTGAAGACCTAGATATATAGAGGTGAAATATGAGTAAAGATGAAAAAGTATTAACTATTCAAGATAAATTAAGAAAGACAAAAATTGTAGAAAAAGACATTGTTCAAGAAATGAGCAAAAGCTTTGTTGCTTATGCTATGGCAGTTAATGTAAGTCGTGCTATTCCAGATGTTAGAGATGGGCTAAAGCCAGTTCATAGAAGAATCTTATTTAGCATGAATGACTTAGGCATCACCCACACATCACAGTATAAAAAGTGTGCAAGAATCGTCGGTGATGTTTTGGGTAAATATCATCCACATGGAGATAGCTCAATTTATGATGCTCTAGTAAGACTTGCACAAGATTTTTCCATTAGAGCACCTCTTGTTGATGGGCATGGAAACTTTGGTTCAGTTGATGGTGATGGTGCAGCTGCTATGAGGTATACAGAAGCCCGTTTATCAAAGATTGCAAGCGAACTTGTAAAGGATATAGATAAAGATACTGTAGACTTTTATCCAAACTTTGATGATACCTGCATGCAACCTGTAGTGTTGCCAGCAAAATTTCCAAATCTTTTAGTAAATGGCTCTGAAGGTATTGCAGTTGGTATGGCCACAAGCATTCCCCCTCACAATCTAGGGGAAGTTATTGATGCCACAATCGCTTTGTTAAATGATCCTGAGCTTGAGGTAGATGATTTAATGGAATATATACCATGTCCAGATTATCCAACAGGTGGTTATGTTTTAGGGCTATCAAGAGTGCGCCAAGCATATAGGACAGGCCGTGGCGGAGTGGTAATGAGAGCTAGAGCTGAGATTGAAGAAGTCCACGGAAAGCATATTATCGTAGTTACCGAAATCCCATACCAAGTTAACAAAGCAAATCTCATTAAAGATATAGCAGAGAAAGTTAAAGATAAAAAGCTTGAAGGAATTTCTAATATTAGAGATGAGTCTGATAGAGTTGGAATGAGAATAGTTATTGAAATAAAACAAAATGCAGATCCATATGTTGTTTTAAATTCTCTATATAAACAAACCAACTTGCAAGTAAGTACAGGAATCACTTTGCTTGCATTAAGAGATGGTGTTCCAAGTGTATTAAATCTAAAGGAAATTTTGGAAGCATATATAGCTCATCAAAAAGAAGTTTTGGTTAGAAAAACAAGATTTTTACTTGGTAAAGCTGAAGAGAGAGAGCATATCTTAAAGGGACTAGTTATAGCTCTTGCAAATATAGATGAAGTAATTGAAGTTATTAAAAAATCGAAAGATAATGCAGATGCTAGAGAAAATTTAATGTCTAAATTTGAGCTTAGTGAAAAACAAGCTAATGCAATTTTGGAAATGCAACTTCGTCGTTTAACTTCACTTGAAGTAGATAAACTCAAAAAAGAACTTGAAGATATCGAAAAAGCAATAGCAGATTACAAAGATATCTTAGCAAGGGAAGAAAGGGTTATTGAAATCATTTCTACTGAACTTGCTGAAGTTAAAGAAACATACAATACTCCAAGAAAATCTGAATTAAGCTTTGATGATTCCGATATTGATATAGAAGATTTAATTGAAAAAGAAGATATCGTTGTTACAATGACATATCAAGGATATCTCAAGAGGATATCTTTAGATGAATATAGGATTCAAAATAGAGGCGGTGTTGGAATTAGAGCAACAAATATAAAATCAAGTGCAGAAGATGATGACTTTGTAACAGTAATGGATATTTGTCATACTCATGATGATATATTGTTCTTTACTAATGTTGGGAAGGTTTATCGTATTAGAGGTTTCCAAATACCAGAAGGTAGTAGAAATTCTAGAGGAAGGGCTGCAGTAAACATCTTGCCACTTGCAAAAGATGAAAAAATTACAACATTTATTTCAATTGATAGGGAAAGCGACGATCTTGCAGGAAGCTATTTGTTGATGGCAACAAAGAATGGATTAGTAAAAAAGACTGCTCTAGAAGAATTTATTTCAATTAGAGTAAATGGAAAAATTGCAATCACTTTAGTAGATGACGATGAGCTAATAGGCGTTTCTCTAACTCATGGTGATGCACAAGTAATTGTTGCTTCATCTGGTGGAAAATGTATTAGATTTTCTGAAAAAGATGTTAGACCTACAGGTAGAACTTCTCAAGGTGTCAAGAGTATGAATATTTCTAAGAAAGAACATATTGTAGATATGGCAGTTATTACAAGTGATGATTGTGAGCTAATTACCATTTCAGAGTATGGTTTTGGAAAACGTTCTCATATATCTGACTATACTTTACAAAGAAGAGCAGGAAAAGGTGTAAAAGCTGGAAACTTCACGAAAGAAACTGGTGGTCTTGTAAATCTAAAGATTATAAATGAAGATGAAGACATCATTGTAATTTCAGATACTGGAATAACTATTAGGGTTGAAAGAGAAATGGTTTCACTAATTGGTCGTGCAACAAAAGGTGTTAGAATTATGAGGCTAAAAGATGGTGGAAAGGTTGCAGCACTAGCTTTAACTCCACATGAAGATGATGCAGAGTTTACAGCAGTTGAAGTAGACCCAGATGAAAATCCTGAAGAAGCAGCAGTTGAAGATATCGATGATGACACCACTGATGTAGATACACCTGACGAAGAATAAGATATACTTATATATAACAATGTTACAACAGGGGCTCGTTTTGTAGCTCCTGTTTTTTGTCTTTAGCTTAAACCATATATTTTATTGATGCTACTCTAAAAGTAGACACAAGAGTGTAGAAAAAAACGATAGTAATGATATAGTCTAATGAATAATTTTACCCCAAATCATAACAACAAAATGCCTCAAATCATAACAACAAAATACCCCAAATCATAACAACGAAATGCCCCAAATCATAACAACAAAATACCCCAAATCATAACAAAAGGCATTTACAAACGATTAGGTATGTGTTATTATTTAGTTAGCAAGGAGATGGAATATGGATTATAAAAAAAGAGTTATTGATGACTTGTTGGATTTAAAACTGGAGTCTTTTGGTGCAACATTGATAGTGGGTCCTAAAGGCTGCGGTAAAACAACCTCAGCAAAACAAAAAGCAAAGAGTGTTGTTGAATTTCAAGATGAAGATCAAAGAAAAAATTTGCTTGCAGTTGCAAATAATGTGCCAAGCAAGCTACTTATTGGAGAAAAACCTAGGCTGTTTGATGAATGGCAAGATGCACCTAAACTTTGGGGTGCAATCAGAAAATCTATAGATGATGAAAGAAAAAATGGCTTATATATTTTAACTGGTTCTTCTTCAAAAGAAATTGAAGTTCCGCATACTGGCACAATGCGAATTAGTCGTTTGCAAATGTATCCTATGAGTCTATATGAAAGTGAAGAATCAAACGGGTCTGTATCTTTGATGCAATTATTTGATAATCCAGATTCATTTGATGGGTGTGTATCAAGCATGTCAGTTGACGATGTTATTTTTTCTATATGCCGAGGTGGTTGGCCTAAAAGCCTTTCAAATCCCACAACACGTTCAAAATTAGAGGTAGCAAAAGATTTGTTTCGTCAAACATATTCAGTGGATATATCAAATGTTGATAATGTCAAAAGAAATGGAAAATGGGCACAAGCAATTTTGCAATCATATAGTCGTAATATATGCACATTAGCAGAAACGAAAACAATATGGGGTGATGTAAAAGCAAACTTTGATATTAGTCAATCTACTTTTAATGATTATATTCGTGCATTAGAAAAGCTTTATATAATCAATGATATTGATGCTTGGAGTCCAGCTATCCGTTCACGAACATCTATTCGATCTTCCAAAAAGAGAAATCTTATAGATCCATCAATTGCAGTTGCCGCTTTAGGTCTTTCTCCACAATATTTTAATAGAGATTTTAATACGCTTGGATTTTTATTTGAATCTTTATGTATTAGAGATTTGACAATTTATTCCTCCGCTTTAGACGGCTCTATGTCATATTATCGTGATAGGTATGGATTAGAAGCGGATGGTGTTTTGCATCTTAACGATGGTAGATTTGCTTTAATAGAATTTAAGATAGGTTCAAGTGGCATTGAGGAAGGAGCTAAACATTTGCTTGAAATAGAGAGGCTAATTAAGGAATACAATCAAAAAGAAAAGCAAAGCCCTATGCATCTTCCTAATTTAAAAATAGTGATTACTGCAACTAAATATGGATATAGGCGAGATGATGGTGTTTTCGTTATTCCTATAGGCTGCTTAAAGCCATAAAATTCAATTTTGTTATAAAGCCCAGTTTATATATCAAACAAAAGAAAAGAATCAACTAGGGTAGTCTTTGTAGTTAAAAAAATACCAGAAATGTACAATCATCTCTGGTATTTAGTTTTGTTTTATCAGTGTTTATTTTTCTAATTTAAAAAATCTTTTAACTGTTCATCTATTTTAACTTCTTCTTGTTCTCTATTTTTTGTTTGTTTTGCTTTATCTACATCCTTTTTCTTACCGCAATGTCTATTTCTATAATCTTTTTGACGCTGAGTTTCAGGAAAGACATTATTTTTGATTTCATTCCAATGTTTTTTTTGTTCTTTGCGGCCTTTAATCTTAAAATATGTTTCATTATTTTGGTTTTCTAGCCCTAATATAAATTCAGCTTCTTCAATTTTATTACATTCCAAAATTGCATCTTTATGTTCTTTCTTTACTCTTGGAAAAGCTCTGACTTTAGCAGCAGCAGCTTTACCATCTTCTGCTTCTATAAAAAAGACACCTCTATAATAGCGGTGCCTTCCAACGTGTCCACATTTTGCAACAACTTCAAAATACGCCATAAGGCCTCCTAAAAAATAATTGAATTTTCACTTTATTTGTTTTAAATAAGTGATTAAATTTATTGTAACACATATTTTTTAGATGTCAAAATTTGGGTAAAAATCAAGACTTAAATGCATAAAAACAAAAAATTGCAAAAGTGTAAAGTAAATTAGTTTAATCTTATGGGTAGCTAGTTTTTTATTTAAATTAAAAGGCTCATTTAATTTTACAACTTGGGGCAAAGGCTAAAAATTAATAACCAAAGAAGTGTTTTGCCCATTCGTTAACACGATTATAATATGCTTTTAATTCTTTATGGTTTTCTAAAAAGAGGTGAGAGCATCCATCACAAACAATTATTTCATTTTCAAATGGTTTTAGTGTAAGCAGCTCCTCAATATCCGCTACTTGTTTAAAGGAAATAATGTCATCAGCATTTGCATAGCATTGTAATAAAGGTGGATTATCATCACTCATATAATATGCTGGAGATATTTCTTTTAATTTTTGCAAAACTTCTGGTTTATATATAACATCTTTGTGAGAAAGTTTTTTGCCATTAGCATCATTTCTTAAAGGGCTGTCATGTAAGCCACCGCCAAAAACGCCACCAGTATATACAATATCTGGAGGATAATAACTTGGCTCATTGAATATAAAGACACCAGCTTTTGCTGCAATATATGAAATTTCAAAAGGAGATTTATCTTTGCATTTATATCCATAAAGCATTGATAAGTGAGCTCCTGCAGAATATCCATTTAATGAAATCTTTGTTACATTCCAGCCATTTTTATCAGAATATTTTTTAAATTCATTTAAAGCTAAGGTTATATCATCAAGCAAATCATCCATGTCAAAATCATTAGAGTCATTCAAAAAGCGATAATTCATAAACATAGTTATATAACCTTGCTTTGCTGCTCTTCTAGCATCTGAAGAACAAAGGTTTTTATCACCGGCATTCCAGCCACCAGGATGCAAATAAATCATTGCAGCATTTTCTTCTCTAGCTAAAGCACTTTTGGGGACATAAATTGTCATGGTGTTTCTTATCCCATATGGTCCATAGCTTACATCTTTGTATTCTTTAGCAAAGCCTACTGGTAAAGAGCTATAGTACATGGCATTTATTGCAAAAGTATGTAAAATGACCGTGCAAATTATACAAATTATAGCGATAACAATGGTAGTTATTTTAGAAACAGTGCTTGAAGAAATTTTGCATTTTTTTGATTCGTTTTTATGAAAATTATTTTTATATAAAATAGCTATTACAATAGAATTTAAAATCCCAGAGGCTGCAGCTATGGTTGATGTGAAAAAGCTAAGCACATAATCTCTTGAAAAAATAAAAGCAAGTTGTAAAATTATAGATATACCCAATAAGATTATACTTGAAAGTATAAGTTTATTTTTCTCTTTATAGATAATCATCAATGCTAGTGCAAATGCTGTCATTACTAGCAAGGCATATGAGAAGCCTAGGGTGTTTAGTATAAAGTATAGGGCGAATGTTCCAACGCCAAAGACCGATATAAAAAATCCAAGTATGAATAATAAAATTAAAGAGATTTTATTTGTAAATATATCAAATTTTGCTTTTTCTTGATCCATTTAAAATACCCATCATAATAATGCATATATTTTAAACAATATTTTTTAAAAAACAAACTGTTTACTTGAAGTATGTTTTTGCAAAGCGCGCAAATTCGGCATAATATTTATCAAGTTGCTTTCTATCTTCAACTAGAAAATGTGAAGACTTTTCAAATATGACGTAAGAGTGTTCAACATCATAGTCTTCTAATGCTTGTTTAAAATCTTGTCCTTCATTAATGCTTACTAGCTTATCTTTTGTTGCAAATGTAAACAAAGTAGGGGGTGCATTAGGGTGCACAACTTTATGAGGAGATATATGTTTAACTATATTTGAAACAAAATCTTTATATGATAGTTCTGATTGTTGACTATTTTGTTTGTACTTTGCATACATGATTTCTGGATCTTCACCTAGACAGAATCTTGCAAAATTATCCATTTGTTTTTCGCTCCAATGGTCGTAGCTAAGTACAGCAGGCCCTACCTTTGATGCAACAAAAGCTATTTCAAAAGGAGAGGCTTCGGCCATTGTATAGGCATATAGTAAAGAAAGATGACCACCTGCAGAATATCCTGTTAGAGCGATCTTTGAAATGTTCCAGCCATATTCATTAGACATTGCTTTAAGTTGTTTTAATGCATTTGTAATGTCATTTAAAGTTTCTTCTATTTTGTTTTCTTTGGTTTTTAAAAATGTATAGTTAATAGTAACTGCCAAATGTCCTTCTTTTGCAATTTTTTTAGCTTCACCGCTAATTCTTTCTTTATGTCCACTTACCCATGAGCCACCATGGATGACTATAACTGCATAACGTTTTTCATTTTTCAAATAATCTGCTGGGATATATAAATCCATAGAATTTCTAATAGGGTCTTCACCATATCGAACGTCTTTATAAATTTTTCCATGATAAAAGGCAAATTCTTCGTGATAGCCTGCTCTATACAATAAAACATTTGATGCAATGCCAGCTACCATGGTGATGATTAAAAGTACAATAACAATGCTTTTCCCAACAACTTTATTTTTCTTTGCAAAAGGATTAGCTTTTGATTGACTGAGTATTGCCATTATAACTACAACAATGCCAAGCAAAGATCCAAAGATGGTAACTAGATAATACACTACTAAATTATGGGTTACCACCATAGCTGCTTCTAAAAGAAACAAAGCTCCATATGCATAAGATAAAAATGATTTTTTTTGCATTTTACTCTCATATATGGAGGCAAATAGAAAAAATAGGGCGGTATGTGCCATTAAAATATATGCCAAAGCTGGAGTATCGCCTTGCGAATATGCTAAATTTGCTAAAGCACACATCAAAGCAATTATGACAGCAAAAAATATAGATAATCCACCAATAAAGGGCTGATAAATTTTTTCGCTTTCAGTATTAGATTTCTTTATTTCTTCCATTGATTTTTCATGTTCAACTTTTGATAAATCAGTTGAATCTGTATTTTTTACTATTGTTTCGGCTTTTTTATCCATGACATTACTCCTATATTTATCAAATTATATCATAAAGAGTTTATGAAGATATATCTTTAAAAGATATAATATCAAAATAACGTTTGTTTCCTTTTTAATTTTAGCTTGTTTATAAATGTTAAATCAGCATAAGCTTTCATAACACATTCAAGCATGTTGCAACATTATTTGCAACATTGTTTGCAACATGAATGCAACATCAAAAACTTTGAAAATATGCGGATAGAAAGCGAAATTACATAAAAAACTATTTTATTTTTATAAAAATGCAACATTATTTGCAACATTATTTGCAACATAAATGCAACATTAAAAATTCTTAGAAATATGCTATAAAATCATCCTTATCTCTAGTCTAAGTCATTAGTATTTAAGTTATTTAAAAAAACGATGCATCTAAGTTAATTACAAACTTTATGCTATGCGGCATTTTCAAGCCTTACTCTATCAAAATGTTTTTTAACCCATTTGAAGTACAAATCATAAAAGCCATTATGCTGTCTTCTTCCAGAAAATGAAAGGTGAGATGAATCTTCATAGACATAATATTGATATTCAACATTTTTTTCTTCAAAGAGCCTTATCAAATCTTCTGACTGAGTTGGTGCAACAAGCTTATCATTTTCTGCATAGGAAAAAAGAGTAGGTGGGATGTTGGAGTTAATATAAGTGTGGGGTGAAATATCTTTAGCGACATCTTCAAGATAGGTAAGTTTCTCATCTTCATCTATCATTTTGTCTAATTTTTCATTAACATCAATGCCAGTGCCGCCTTCCGCAATTCTTCTTAAAGTTTTTGGTTTCCAGTGATCTCTTGTAAAAACTGCTGGTGAATTTTTAGCAATTGTAAAGCAAATTTTATATGGGGAGTTTTCGGCTCTTTTGTAGGTGTACATCAAAGCTAGATGTCCTCCTGCAGAAAATCCAGAGACTCCGATGCGCTTAATATTCCAGCCTCTTTTATCATTTTCTTCTTTAAGTTTTAATAAGGCTAGATCAATATCATCTAAAACATCTTCCATTGTAACTTTAAAAGGTTCCACGAAAGAATAGTTCATTGTGGCTCCAATATATCCAGCTTTAGCAACCCTTTTACCTTCGTTGCTGATTTGCTCCTTACTTCCTTTTGTCCATGAACCACCGTGTATAATTAGGATAGCTTCATTATCTGCATTTGGGTCTAAATCTTTTGGAAGATAAAAGCTCATAGTATTTCTTATGTGTTTTGGTCCATAGGAAACATCTCTTATAGCTGTGCCATCCCAAGCTGTGAATGACTCATGGTATCCACCGTTATATATTAAAATATTGCCAAGTATAGCAATTGGCAAGAAGGTGAAAATTAATATTGAAACAATTATTTGTGTCACAAAGCGTGGCATGGTCTTATGATTTTTGGGTGTTGTGTGAAATAGATTTATTACGCAATATAGAGAAACTGCTAAGCCAATCGCTGCTCCCAAAGCCCCTAAGGTTAGAAATAGGGCTATATGCAAAGTTATTGCAGTTGCAATTTCAATAACTAATAGTATGGCAAGAGCAATGAAAAAATATCTTGTATATTTTATTTGTTTATTTTTACGCAAGAAGCTAAAAATCATCCCCATAACTGTATAAGCTATTGAAACATATAAAAAAACAGTGGTATCGTTTAAAGCATAAGTAACTCCAACAAAAGCAGTAACAAAACCAAGTGCTGCTCCAAAAACTAAAAGCACAATAGAAAAAAATCTATGATTATTTGTCTCCTGATAAGTTTTTTCGTTTTCCATTTTAACTTCTCCATCCATTTGTTTAAAGTGTTTTCACCTTATATTATAACAGCTATAAAAACAAAAATGTTTACATAATATTTTAAAGTTTTATTTACACTAATATTTACTTGTATCTATAAGCAAATCTTACAAATAATGTTTGTTTTAAGTCCATTTAGCATAAAGAGTTGCACTAGAATATTATAGTAGCTACAAAATAAAAATGTTTATACAATATTTTAAAGCTTTATCTGCACTAATATTTACTTGTATCTATAAGCAAATCTTACAAGTAATGTTTGTTTTAAGTCCACTTAGCATAAAGGGTTATATCAGAAGTTACGGTATCTAGAGCGAAATCCCATAGATTTGTGTGTCCAGGTTCTTTATACCATCCAGCAAATGTATATCCTTGTCGTATCGGATCCTCTTCAGGGCTAGCTACAGTTGCACCATGCTCAACTGGGTTAGAGAAAAAGATTGGCGTTCCTTCTTCTTCTGGCTCGAGCATAGTGTCGAAGGTAACTTGATAAGTTCTTGTTTCAGAAGTTGCATATAGGGTAATATTTCCAATGGTATCAGGATTTGGATTTATTACAGTAACTTTATATGCAGGATTTTCATTATGATTTTCTATGTTATACCAATCTTTTGTTTGGAAAAATTCGCCACCAATTTGCCAATATGCTTTTTCTAAATCAATTGTAGGACTTTCAAGAGAGTAGGTAGTTATAGATGGATATACTATATTTGTAGCACCCTCTGGCAAAACATACGTGATGTTATATTCTATCGGTGTCCATTTTGCATATAGGTTATAATTGTTTCTTTGTTTTCCATCTAAACCCTCTACTGGAACTTTTGAATCATCAGATAAACTGTAATCAGTATGCCAACTTGCAAATTCATAATGTGCTTTTGTTGGGTTATTTAAGGTTATATGTTGACTTTCTTCATGCTCGCTATTTTTAAAGCTATCAAGATTATCTTGATGGTTAGAGCCACCATTAAGGTTATATGTAATCATCCATTCGTGCTCTTTCCATGTCGCCCATAGGGTAAGATGACCTATTGAACCTTTTGTAATACGTGTGATTACCTCTCCCTCTGCGTCTGTAACTTTCCATTGATCAATATCATGAACATATTCTATAGTACCTGAATCGTTTAAAAGTCTATTCATTTGCCAGTAATATTTTGATAAATCTATAGTTGGAGTTTCTACAGTGTATGTTTCTGCAAATCGACCAGTCACAGCTTCTGCAGGGATATTGTCATATGTGATATTGTATGTAATGATAGACCATTTTGTATATATTTCTAGATTTGAAGTAGCAAGGGTTGTAAAATCAAATTCATTTAGACCTTCTAAATCAGCAAAATAACCTTCAAAAGTATAGCCATCTCTACTAGCATTGCTAGGTTTATTATCTACCCAAGAAGCTTGCCCATAATTCCAAGGTTTTTTCATATCAACAGTAATATTAAAGTATCCATTTTTATTAGGATCTAGTTCGTGACTTCCACCTAAAAGATTTACTTTCAACGTATATTGTTTTACTTTCCATTTTGCTTTTAAGTCAACACTTTCTGTAGCTTGACCGAAGGCAAAAGCTGTATCTTCATCGGGTGATCCCTCTGTTGGTACAACATACCAATGAACCAATTCATACTCTAATTGGCTATCACCTTCACCTGTTGTTTTTGTAGGATCAGTAGGTTTTGTCCAAGTGCTTAGGGCATTTTTTGTTTGAGGAGAAACAGTAGAACCTCCATCTGAATTAAATGTTAATGTATATTGTTTTATATCAAAGTTTGCAAATATTTCTTTATGTGCAGTTGCTTTAGTTGCAAAATTAAAAATCCCACCTTGACCCGATTTTTGATTATACCAATTATCAAAAGTATAATGGCTAGGATGTTGATAGTGACTAGGATCACTTGGTTTAGTCCAAGATGAATCATAGTTTGCAGTTAAAGTATCTATTAGGGTGCCACTTTCATTAGAGTGTTTTAATGTTAAATTGTATGTATTAATTTGCCATTTTGCAAAATATTCTTTATGACCATACGAGCCTTCAGGAAGACTTATAATGGCATCACCACTAAATGTGCCGTTGTCATACCAACCTAAAAATTGATAACCTACTCTTGAAGGATTGGTAAAGTTGTATGTTGCATCGGTTATTTTATATGTATTTTTAGCACCTTGATGTGTAATTGGATGACTTTCATCACCAAGAGTATAGCGATTCCAAGTTATGTTATATACACGAGGTTCCCATTGAGCTTGTAGGGTTATATTTTCTGTTGCAGCAGTAGTAAAGTCAAAGTTTACTGAATATCCTGCTTTTCTCCAGCCGATGAAATTATATCCGTCTGCTTCTGGATCTATGGGCTTTTTGCTTTCCCAAGTATTACCATATGAGACTTCTTCTACTTTAGGATAGTTTGCAGAGTCAAATGTATTATTTAAAGTTAGCGTATAAACAGAGGGAGCCCAAGATGCATGGATAGTTTTGCTTCCTGTTGTTTTTGCAGTTTTTGTAAAGTCAAATGCAGTATCACTAGCATCAAGCCAACCTTGAAAATCATAGTGAGCCTTTTGCGGTGTCGGCGCTACTTCTGCCCATATTTGGTCGAAATCTTTAGTAATTTGAGTTTGTGTGCCCGATGTATATCCATCTAAATATTCATCATTTTGCAAAGTAATGGTTAGAGTATATTGGGTTTTTGTCCATTTTGCTCTCAAAATCAAATCAAAATCAGGCATATATGCTAAATCTAGTGCCTCATATGTTGAATTTGCAGGATTTAAATAGTCCCAGCCATTAAATATATGATCATCATATGTGACTGATGGCAAATGAGCTGATAGTGGCTCTTCATATCCTACTGCTGTTTCTCCTGTTCTATATGGGATTGGTTCTACTTCATTTCCTGTTATATAGTAGCTAATGTCATATGTATTTTTTTGCCACATTGCATAAATTATACGTTCATTTGCTTCTTTTGCTAGAGTGTCCCAGTCATATATATTTACAAATGGGTCTCTTTCTAAGTACCAATTAACAACGGAGTGGCCTTTTTTAGTAGGTGGATCAAAACTATCTAATGTCCATGGAGTGCCAAAGTCTGCTTTAATAACTTTAGTTTCACTAATAATAAATTTTCCGCCATTTGCATTCAACGTTAAATTGTATTTTATTGGAATCCATCCAGCATATACATTTAAATTGTCCGTTGCTATTTTCGTTTGAAAATTAAAGGCAATTGTTCTTGAAGCATCTTCGTACCATTTGTCAAAGTTATGTCCTTCTTTAACTGGTATTTGAGAAGGTTCACCCCAACGAGATTCATATGGGGCACTTGCTTTTGGAATTTCATTTTCAATTTCTGTTATGAAAGTTAATTCATATATTTTTCTAGTATATGAAGCCTTTATTGTTAAATTAGAGGTTGCTATTGCATTTTCAAAATCAAATGTTTTGCTAGACTCTGCAGGAATTACCCACTTGTTAAACTCATAATGTTCTTTAGTAGGTCTATCGCTATAAGTTGGAATGTTAGCTTTCCATGCTTCTTGATATTCTTTTGTAATTATGTAATTTTCAGTAAATGTTGTATGTGAGCCACCATCTAATTGAATGGTCAAGTTATATTGTTTCTTTTGCCATTTTGCATAAAGAGTTATATTTTTAGTAATTTTAGTGTTTACAAAATCAAATGCGACATCGCCATCTTGTTCAGTCATCCAATTTACAAAGTTATATCCAGTTTTTATAGGATTTGATGGTTTTTCAACCAAACTATCGTATTGTACGACTTTATCTGGAAGTCCTGGTCCACCTTCAATATTGGTAATAAATTTTACAGAATATGCTTTGATTAACCATTTTGCATAAAGGGTAAGATTTCCTGTGCTACCTGTTTCTATTTTTGTTATCTTTGAAGTAGAAACAAAGTTTTCTGTTGTGTACCAACCAGAAAATGTATAACCTTCTCTTGATGCATTTGTAATATTTATATTGTCAGATGTAATAGTGTAGTTTGAAACAGTATTTGGATTTTCTACACCTTCTAGATGACCTTCTTTTAATCCATTTGCAATAGAGTATTCAATGGAGTAGTTAATTATTTCCCATTTAGCATAAATTGTTATTTGACTTTCACTTTTTGCAAGATTTTGAGTTCCATCAAAAGCAAACTCATTTTCTAAAGAGCCATCTTCATTTTTTGTTTTAAACCAACCTTGAAATGCAAAGCCAGCTCTTGTCATTTGTGGTGCTTGCCATAAGGTGTTGTAGTCGGAAGTAATGGTTTTAACAGGTACAGTACCATAGTTGTAGTCTAGTGTTAGGGTGTATCTATTTATTTTAAACCTAGCTTCAAGAGATATATCTTGAGCTTGGGTAACTGGTTCATTAAAATCAAAAAATACACCATTTGCAAAAAACCATCCACTAAAAGTATGTTCAGCTTTTGAAGGATTGTCTGGCTTTGGAACCTTTGTCCCAGTATCAACAATATGTTTTCTATATTCTTCTCCTTCAAGCATAAAAGTGACGGTTACTTTTTTTGCCTTTTGAGTATATTTTGCTACAAAAACAGTGTCGCCAGTAATTGGATACTCGGATATTTTGGGAGTTGATTCAGTGTCAGCTAACTTCCATCCATAAAATTGATAGATATATGTTTCTGTTTCAGGTCTACTAGGTTCTTTAGAAGGAGTTGTTGCAAAGCTAGAATCTACTACATTTTGAGTGGCAACCACCACGCCATCATAGTTTTTAAATTCAACTTTATGAATCTTTCTCCATTTTGCATAGATTTTAGTATTTGTGTTTATTTCGACATTTTCTAAATCATCAATGTATGAAGAAAAATTAGAATCTTCATACCAGCCATCAAAAACAAAGCCGTTTCTTATGGGTTCTGGAATATTGCTAAGTTTAGTGCCTGCTGCTAAAGTTTGAGAGCTGTAAGTCCCATCTGGATATGCAAAGCCCAAATCAAATGAGGCTGTATACAAAGGGACTGATGTAAAAACTGCTCTAAATGTTGTGTCGCCTGTAATTTGAAACTTTGAAAAATCAATAGGATTTGATGAATCAGAAGTTGTCCAATATGAAAATTGAAGTTGTTCAAACTCCTTGTCAATACTTGAAACTGTAGGGGGAGAAACAGTCTTTCCTTTCGACACTTTTTTTAAATCAACAACTTGTCCATCAGCTTCGAAAGTAACGGTAAATTTTTTGCTAAGTAGCACACCAGCAACAATAGCACCAGCAACGGCAAGTACTAAAACAACGGCAATTAAAATGGTGGCAACTTTTTTACTCATAATTACCTAAGATAAAATTTTATTCGCACACAAAGATAAAATTTTATACACACATACATTATATACAAAAAATAATCTTTTTTCTCTAGAAAGACATGAATGAAATATAAAATTCTTAAAAAGGACATATAAAAAACAAAAATGATATCCCAAACTTACCACAATAATGTTCAATCTCTTTATTTTAATAAACTTACCACAATAACGCTTAATTTCTTTGTTTCAATAGACTTACCACGATAATGCTCAATTTCTTTGTTTCAATAGACTTGCCACAATAACGCTCAATTTCTTTGTTTCAATAGACATAAAATAAACAATATAAGCACCAATAAGTATGTAAATATGGTGAAATTAAGATTTTAAATCTAAAAATATTTTTTGCAAAAGAAAACAAAAAACAAAGCAAGATTAATGTGAAAATACATATAAAAAAGAAAAAGACACATAAAATACTTACGTGTCTTCATCTTTGGTGGGCGCAGACGGGCTCGAACCGCCGACATCTTGCTTGTAAGGCAAGCGCTCTCCCAGCTGAGCTATGCGCCCGAAAGGAATATATTGGTGACTCCTACGGGAATCGAACCCGTGTCTCAGCCGTGAAAGGGCCGTGTCTTAACCTCTTGACTAAGGAGCCGTTAAATTTACGATGGTAGCGATGGTGGGACTCGAACCTACGACCCTTCGGGTATGAACCGAATGCTCTAGCCAACTAAGCTACATCGCCACAAAATATTGGTAGCGGGGATAGGATTCGAACCTATGACCTTCGGGTTATGAGCCCGACGAGCTGCCACTGCTCCACCCCGCATCATTAATTTAAGCTTTAAACTCTCAAGGTACACATCTTTTTTGCATTAGCGATAAGATGCTTTTCTATGATATCAATAAAGCAAAACCTTGTCAACTAAAATTTAAAAAGGACTTGAAAACCTCAAGTCCTTAGTAAGTTGAATGAAAAATACTTTTAATGTAAATATTTTGATTATATTTTTGTAATTACGTATGGAAGATCGGCAGTTTTATTGAAGCACCAGCCATCTTCAAATTTTTTTAGCAAAGTAGATTCAGAGGCAGTTGAGGTTGTATATAAATGAATTCTTTCAATTCCAGTGTTGCCAAAAGCTAAAGTGCCACATTTTGCAGAGCTAGAAATTTTAAGACTTAAAATTCCCATTATATTGCTTCTACCAAAAAAAGCAAGCTTACCAATATCTGTTAGAGCAGGAGCGATATTCATGTCAGCAAAAGTAATCTCTATATTGTTAACAAGGAGCTTATCATTGTCAATTGAAAAAGCCTCTTCCCCAATGTATGTGGTTTTGGATAAATTGATAGATGAAAGCAAATTGCAGTTTTTAAAAGCTTCATTTTCAATTTTTTTAACTTTTGATGTATCTATGTCTTTTAAAGAGGTGCAGCCAGCAAAAGCTCTTAATCCTACTGCATAGCTAGATGATGGATTTGCTAGATTTAATGTCACTGTATGAAGGCTTGTCGCATTTTCTAAAAAAGAGGCTGGTACACCAGCGGTAACTTTTCTAATATTAACTTCTTCTATACTGGTACAATCTTTAAAGACTCCTATGCTTATTTTTGTAACATCATTGTCAAATTTTTTAAGGCTAGTGCAACCAGCAAATACTTCTTGTCCAAGTTCATAAATTTGAGGTAATTTTATTTCTTCAAGTTTCGTGCAATTTTTAAATGCATCTTTGTATATGTATTTAACTTTATTTAAAGATATGGATTCAATAGCTGTTGCTAAAAAAGCACCTTCATCAATTGTAGTTAGACTATCTGGAAAAACTACCGTTTTTAATTTTTCGCAGTTATTAAAAACATTTTTTTCAATTTTTGTCATACCTTGCGGAAGGATTACTTCTTCTAAATTAGCGCAAGCTTTGAAAGCAGTGTGATTTATTTTAGCGCCTTGAGCAAATTCTATTTTTTTAAGAGAAACACAACCTAAGAATGCTTCTTGAGATACTGTAACCCGAGTTGTAAGATTAAATGAACCTTTTATGTAAAAGAAAAGACCCATAGGTCCATTCACTGCTATAATGTTTTTGAACAAACAACAAAGTAACAGGAGATGAGAACTATGAGTCAAAAACAT